>JBDUAH010000129.1:0-6875 GCA_040004745.1 Chthoniobacterales bacterium
CAGGGCAACGTCCGAAAAAATGACGTAGGCCGGGACGTTGCGTTCGTCGGCGAGAACGCGGCGCACCGCGCGCAGATCGTCAAAGAGCGGTTCGTCGCATTCGATGTCGCCCGCGCGGCCTTTCGTTTTCGTCTTTGTCGGGACGTCGATCGGTTTCGTCAAAGTGATTGACGTCCGTTCGCGCAAGGCTGTCACCCCGGCTTCGCTCAACTCGAGCGTCGCGAATTTTCCGGACGCCACTTCCACCAACCCGAGCCGCAATAGTTCGCGGCCGATCGATTGCCAGGCATCACGTTTCAAATCTTTCCCGATGCCGTAGGTCGAGACTTCGTTGTGTCCGCGTGAGCGAACCGCCTCCGTATCCGCTCCCGTTAACACTTCCACGATGTGATTCAGCCCGAAACTGAACCCGCTCTTCGCGCGCACGCGATGCACGCAGGAGAGAAACTTCTGTGCCGCGATCGTGCCATCGAAAGTCTCGCGCGGCGTCAGGCAATTATCGCAGCCCCCGCAGGGCTCGTTAGGCCGCTCCTCGCCGAAATAGCGGAGCAGGGTGGTGCGGCGACATTCCCGCGCCTCCGCGTAGTGCACCATCTGGCGCAGTTGCTCTCGCGCCAGCGTCGCTTCGTTTTCGCTTTTCTCTTCGATGAAACGCGTCTGCTTGACCACATCAGCTGCGCTGAAAAGCAGCACGCACTCGCTCGGCAATCCATCGCGCCCAGCGCGGCCCGTTTCCTGGTAATAGCTCTCGATGTTCTTCGGCAGATCGTGATGCACGACGAAGCGGACGTTCGGTTTATTGATCCCCATGCCAAAGGCGATCGTGGCGGTGATGACGCGGACGTCTTCCCGCAAAAACATTTCCTGATGCCGCCCGCGCTCGTTGCTTTCGAGGCCGGCGTGGTAGGGCTTCGCCGGGATGTGGTCCTCGTTCAGTTTGCGCGCGAGCGAATCGGCGACCTTGCGGCTCGCGCAATAGACGATGCCGCTCTCTTGCGGCCGCGCCTGGAGAAAAGTGCGCAGTTGATCGTAAGGCGTGGCTTTTGGCACCACTCGATAGGTCAGATTCGGTCGGTCGAAACTGGCGACGTAAATTTGCGGGTCGCGCAGTTTGAGTTGTTTAAGAATGTCCTCGCGCACGCGCGTGGTCGCGGTCGCAGTCAGGGCCATCGTCGGCACATTTGGCAATAGGGTGCGCAGCTTTTTGAGCTCGCGATACTCAGGCCGGAAATCGTGGCCCCACTCGCTGATGCAATGGGCTTCGTCGATAGCGATCTGCGCGATATTCCAATTTTGTGCTTTCTCGAGGAAGCCGTCCAGCATGAGTCGCTCCGGCGCCACGTAGAGCAAACGGAACTCGCCTTTATAGAGGCCACGCAGGCGCGCGCGGGCCTCGGTTCCATCCAGCGATGAATTCAGAAACGTCGCCGCCACGCCGCTCGCTTGGAGCGCATCCACCTGATCTTTCATAAGCGCGATCAGGGGCGAGACGACAATCGTCAAGCCATCGCGCAAAAGCGCCGGTAGTTGAAAACAAAGCGACTTCCCGCCGCCGGTCGGCATCAGCGCAAAGACATCGCGCCCGGCCAGTGCATCGCGCACGATCTCTTCCTGCAACGGCCGAAAGGCGCTGTAGCCGAAGTGTTTTTTTAGAGGGGCAAGCAGGTCCATCGGCCAAATGTGCGCATCGGACCCAATCTACAAAACCAACCGGTGCGCAGTGAACGAAAAATTCGCCCTAATGCCCGGCCGCCGCGTCATTTTGGAGCGCGGCACAGCGCGCGGCTCAGAATATCCCGAGAACTTTTAGCACGACCACGATGACTACGATGACGCCGATGATATAGAATATGTTTCTGCCCATGCGCTGGTGCTATCAGCCGCTGGAATCTGTGGCGAGATGTTTTTCGCGTGCGCTCTTCAGAACCGGACGCGAAACGGGGGACTGGCTAGCGATCCGGCCAGGGCGAGAGACGGCCCGCGCCGCTTAATTTTTCTCAGCGTCAGCGCCCCAGACCTTCTTCAAATAGCCGACTCGACCAGAACCGACATGGTACGATTCGTAGTCTGCCGGATTCTTCTGATAATACTTTTGGTGGTAATCCTCGGCCGGATAGAAAGGCTTAGCGGGAAGGATTTCGACCGCGATCGGCTTGTCGAATTTCCCGGATTTCCCGAGCGCTTCTTTTGACGCTTCGGCAGCCTTCTTCTGTTCGTCGTCCGCGTAGTAAATCGCGGTCTGATAGCTCAGACCGTGGTCGGCAAACTGTCCATCGGCCTGCGTCGGATTGATATTGTGCCAGTAGACGTCGAGTAATTTTTCGTAGGTTGTGGCAGCCGGGTCGTAGGTGACCTCGATCGCTTCGCGGTGCTGCGTTTTGTGGGCGGAGACGGCGCTGTAGTTGGCATCCGCTTTCTCACCTCCGGTGTAGCCGACCACGGTTTTGACGATGCCTTTGGCGTGATCGAATGGCTCCTGCATGCACCAAAAGCAACCGCCGGCGAAGATGGCGGTCTTGGTGTTGGCGGCAGCAGGTTTCTCCTGCGCGAAGCCGAGCGGCACGGCGATTCCGATGGCGAGAAGGAGAGCAAGTAAAGTCTTGTGCATGTTCATGAGAGGGCGGTTGGAGGTTGAATATTCCACGCCTTGGGGATTATTCGCCCGCGTGCCCGGTTTGGTTGCCTAACCGGTCACGACGCGATGCGAAACAATACCCGAACATGCTCGGAGGCGGAGATCGTGCCGGAGACCAGAGACCGTGCGCTTGATCTGGCGCAAGCCTTTGGCCGGGTCGCGCCGCTGGAAGTGGATCTCGGATGTGGCGATGGGACTTTTCTGGCGACGCTGGCGCGCGAACAACCGGGGCGGAATTTTCTGGGTGTGGACTGGACCCCTAGTCGGGTGCGGGCGGCCTGCCGGAAAATCGGGGACGCGCACTTGCCAAACGCGCGGGTCTTGCGGGCGGATAATGCGGAGACGTTGTGCATGCTACTCGCGCCGCAGTCAGTGGAAGTGTGCCATCTTTTGTTTTCGGATCCGTGGCCGAAGCGCCGACATCATGAGCGGCGCGTTTTCTCGGAGCGGTTTTTACGCGCGGTCGCGCATGCACTAGTTCCCAGTGGCTTGCTCCGCGTCGCTACCGACCACGCGGAATACTTCAGCGCGATGGCACGAATCTGGCCGCTGGTGCGGGAGTTCGAAGTTTGTCCAGCGGACGAGGGCGAAACTGGGTTTAGCACCACTTTCGAGGAGCGCTTTCGCGCCAGCGGCGCGCGCATTAACCGCGTTGTTTTGCGAAAGTGTGGGAATTGATTGTCGCGGGCAAACTGGGCCTTAGAATTCACCATCGCCGCACGTAAAAATTCGAGTCAGAAAGGCAGCGGCTTCACCCCAGCGGAGCTCCGGAAGCTGCGCGCACTGCGGACGCCGATCGGGATTCAGCGATATCTCGACAAGATACCGTATCATCTGCCCATTAGCTCTCGTTCGCCGCGTCTAGTTCTGCGCAGTGGGACGGCGCACTGCCTGGAAGGCGCGACCTTTGCCGCGGCCGCGTTACGTGTGCTCAGTTTTCCGCCGCTGGTTCTTGATCTGGAAGCGGACCGTGACACGGACCACGTGGTTGCGGTTTTCAAAATGCGAGGACATTGGGGCGCGGTGGCGAAATCGAACTTCGTCGGCTGCCGCTATCGCGAACCGATCTATCGGACCTTGCGCGAGTTGGCTCTGAGTTATTTCCCGATTTACTTCAACCTGCGTGGCGAGAGAACGCTGCGGCGTTACTCGAGACCGGTGAATCTGGCGCGATTCGATCATCTGGAATGGATGACGTCGGAAAAGCCCATCTGGTTCATCGCCGAGCATCTTTGCGAAATTTCGCATCGGCCATTGCTGACGCGCGCGATGGAGAAAGACCTGACGCGCGTGGACGCGCGCACGATGGAAAGCGAAATGGTCGGGCACCTCAAAAAGGGGTCGGCGACAGCGAGCGCACGATTTCGTGCGGCAGATAAGGCACCGCTTCCCAGCGTTGGCGATAAAATCGGATCGAGACGGCGCCGGTTTGATCCTGCCGGAAAAGCTTGATTCCTCGATCGGCGACAGCCTGCGCCCAATCGTCTTTCACGCGTTCGTTCTCCGGAAACTCAGGCGACGTCGCCACGATCAGACGCGGCTGCACGCAGGCGAGAAATTCATCGGAACCTGAGACGCCGGATTGATGCTGGCCTTTGATCAAGATATCGCTCGCCAGGTCTGCGCTGTATTGGCGGAGAAGCCAACGTTCCGTGCTCAGACCCGCATCGGACGTGAGCAAGACGCGCCAACGGTGCGCGACCTCCAGTTGAACAACCGTCGCCTGATCGTTCGCGTTGGGAGCATTAAATCCAGGCGGCGGAAACAGCAGTCGCGCCGTGACCGATTTCCCGAGACGGAGTTCGTCCGGCGCGGAGCGCAACTGCCGCTCGATTTGTTGCTCGGCGAGGTAGGAGATGAGCGTCTTGTGCGCGCCTGATCGGTCCGGCGCGGCGTTGTCGATCCATGCTCGCGGATGAAAAGAGCGCTCTATCGATGCGCCGCCGCCCAGATGCCCCGCATCTCCGTGGGTGAGGAGGATGCCATCGAGGCGGTTGATGCCGCGCGAGCGCAAGTAACCGCGTACGACCCGTCTGAAATCACGCAAGGCACCGCAGTCGATCAGACAGTCCGACTCCGGTGTGCGGATGTGCACGGCAGCACCGGCACCGAGATCGAGAGCTGTGATTTCGACCGGCGCGCCATTCGTTCGGTTCGGAAGTTCGACATAGAAATGGCCAGCCGGTGCGCGTGTGAAGAAACCGGCGGTAGCAAGGATAGCTGCGGACAGGCTCCAGTTCGCATTGTTGAAAATGATGGCGAGGCCGGGCGCAATCGAGGCGGAAAGAAGGGAAAGCAGGCCGACTGTTAAAATGAAGAACGCAATCGGTATGACAATCAAGTTCGCGAAGAGGGAGACGGGCGTAACGAGATAAAAGTAAGGCAGAATGAACACCATCGAACCGAACCACGCCGCGAGTGAAACCGATGCTCCGCGCGAGACCGTGCGCCACGAATTCTGCCATAAGCGCTGCAGCGGGTTCAGCAAGCTTTGGGGCAGAAACGGATCGAAGGCGAACCGGCGAATGAGCCAGCGGTAGAGCGGCTGCGCGCAGAGGATGATCGAAATTACGACCGCGAACGAAAGCTGGAATCCGGTCGCGAAAAGTTGATTCGAATTTTGCGCGAGAATGAAGACGCCAGCCGCAGCGACGCTGTTGGCAGGGAAAACGCGGCGTTCGAAAGAGAGACCACCGAGCAGGAACGCCGCCATCAGTGCGGCGCGGACGCTGGAAGTGTTGAGACCGGTGATGGCAGCATAAAAAAACAATGCCGGAATAATGAGTGCGACGGCCCATTTTCGCGGCAGCCGCAAGGTGCGCGCAATCGTCCAGAGCAAATAGCCGACAATGCCCACGTGTAACCCGGAGACGGCGAAGAGATGGATGGTGCCGGTCTGTTGGAACTGTTCTTCGATTTCGTCCGCCGTTTGATCGCGCGCGCCCAACACCATCGCGCTGATTAGTCCGGTCAGATCGGGTGAATCTTCCAATCCCCGCGCAAGATTTTCCCGCATCCACTGGCGCGACCTCTGGGCCGCTCGTAACAAGGGATTGCCGCCGCCGCGACTCGAGACCTTCCCGTTCTCCGCGTAGCGGGAGATCAGCACATGATGCACGTCGCGCCGCGCGAGATATTCGCGCATGTCGAACTCACCCGGATTGCGCGGACCGTCGATTGGTTGAGCTACGCCAAAGCTCTGCAACTCATCACCGAAGTGCACTTCGCCCTTCCAGCGCGCGAGAATTGTCGCGCGCGAGACGGTTCGCTCCCGGTCGTGCTCATACCAATTCAGCCGGAGGTGAAACGAGGATGTCCCACGCGCTGAAACGGTCGGCTCCGTGATTACAGAGCCCTCGACCGACATCGCCCGTCGTTGCTCGCCCCATTCGCGAGCCAGTCGATGACCGGGCGAATCAATCTGACGCGCGCTGTGTAAATAGAAGAAAGCGAGAGCAGCGGCGAGATAAACAATGAGGGAACTGCGCCGGACCCAGGCAAAGATCGCGAATGCAAGAAAGAGCCAAAGCCCTAACGAATTGTGAGGAGACCGATCTGCAATGAGGATGCCTGCCACCGTCGCAATGCCGAGCCCGACGAACGGTTGGCGCGGCCACGGTTTCACGTCTGCTTGTTAGCTACTTTGCCGACTTTTGCGAAGCGCAGAATCGTAGCAACTCTCAATTATTTGTTTGCGAAGGCCGGAGCGCGCCGCGTTTGCCCAGAGTGTCATCCTAAGCCGCGCAGACGGTCGAAGGATCTCCTCGACGAATCAGCCGATACGCTGCCAGATGGAGGCCGCCATTCGTAGCGAGCCCGTAATCTCATCCGTTCCCGCAGCCCCAATGCGAGATCCCTCGACCGTCTCCGCGGCTCGGGATGACTAGCACGGCGTCGAACAAATGTGTGGTCGTCGGCCGACGCGCGCGTTCCGCATCGCGCAAGTGGGTGAAAACGGCCGCCCTCGGGCCGAAGACGTTCGTCTATTCTCCGAAAGCTCGCACGCGACGGGCGCACGGTTGATTCACCCCTCGCAGCTTATATGGTTGCGCCGAAGTGCCGATTCCTTTCTCTAGAAGTAAGCGCAATCTCCTCCCCTCGGCGGAAAAAGCGGCCACCCCAACGTCGCACACCAAGGTCGGCCTGCGCCCGAGCGCCGATTGGCATAAGCGCAATTTTTTGACCAGCGTTCTTATCCCTTCGCTCTTCACTAAGCGGGCCGGGAAGGGCGGTCTCCCGC
>JBDUAH010000130.1:0-6849 GCA_040004745.1 Chthoniobacterales bacterium
GCGCCAGCTTTGCAAGCTGGATGTCAGGGGTTCGAATCCCCTTGCCTCCAATTTTTTCAGCGAGACAAGTGGTGTGATCGCCTGCCGCATCGGCGCGATGCGCTATGGCGCGTTCACTTTCGCGAAGGTGTAGCCACGTCTCTGTGGGACGTGCGGGTGCGGCTGCTTTCTGGAGAGAGCAGTGCAAAATTTGCAATCGGCCCCGCACCCATACGCCGCGCAGGGAATTTTGCGGCTAACGCGCCGCACAATAGCGGCCAGGTGCGCGTCACATTCTTCATGACGTCATTCGACTCCGGCCCCGCTTTGACCGCATTCGTTTCGCGCTCTTTGGATTGCGCTTGCTTGAGGGTCGTCGTTGGTAAAATAAAGGCCGCTGATGACATCGGACACGAAAGAACAGTGTCATGCGCACCCATCCCTCCTCAATCTCAAGCGCTTCGCGCCTGCGTAGCCTTCTTGCCGTCCTTTTTTGCACCGGGGCCGGACTTCTGCTGGCGATCCCTTTTGTTCCTCGCTCCGGAGAATCCGGCATTTCGACTCCCGCTCAATCGCCCCGCCTTTTAATTCGCGAAACGGTTCGCCCTCCCGCAAGGGTGTCAGAGCGAGATCTCTCGCCATCGCTCCACGGCACCGTCTTCTCACCACCAACGATCAGTTTCGGGCATCCCGTGATTAGCGGGATTGGCGGCGTCGGCTTCGAGCAGGATTTGCGGCTCGATCCATCGAACCCAAGCCGTCTCTATACAAGTGCCCCAGGCAGTGCCGGCGCGAACACGAGCTGGATCTGGCGCTCGCTCGACGCGGGCCGAACTTTTAAGTGGATTCCGAATGCGGCGGCGATGACTGGCAAAGTCACCACCTGCGCCGGCGGCGGCGACACCGAGTTGGCTGTGGACAACATGGGTCGGCTCTATTTTAACGACCTCACGTTGGCGAATTTCAGCACCGCCCGCTCTGACGACCTCGGCGTTACCTTCACTTGCAGTAACACCGGGGTGCCTGATACCGCCGTGGACCGACAGTGGTATGCAATCGATGGCGACCCGCTCAATGGCGGAAGTATCTATCTTGCGAACGACGAGATCGGGCCCGGTGGTGTGATGTGTGGCGCCAGCGCCGGGAACAACGTTCTCGTCATGTATCGCTCGCCCGTCACTGGATTGGGAGCGACTGCCGGGATTGAGTTCGGCCCGGCCAACAAGGTCACCCCAGTCGGCAGTTGCGACGAAGCGATCATGGGCAACAACGAAGTGAGCCCGGTGGCCACCACGCTCGGCCAGCCGGATGGCCTCGGCGGTTACGCGACCCTCGCGGCGCCGGCAAGGCATGTCTTCGTCGTTCACGACAACGCCGAGCTGAACAAAATCCTGATTGGCCGCTGTTTCCCAGTCGCCTTCGGTGCTCCGATCGTGAACGTCAGCGATCCGAGCGGACTAAATTGCACCGACGTGCTGGTCGCGGATCTCGGCCCGAATGCCAAGACGGGCGGTGACTTTCCGACGATGGCCATCGACAGGGCCGGGAATCTTTACGCCGTTTGGGAACAAGCGCCGCTGACCGCCGGAGTGATCAGTGGCGATGTATCGCTCATGTTCTCCTATTCGACCAATCAAGGAAACACATGGTCCGCCCCCACGTTGATCAACACCTCGAACTCTCCCGTCGGACCGTTGCATCAAAACATCTTTGCCTGGATCGCCGCCGGAGACGACGGCCGCGTAAACATTGTCTGGTACGGCACGCCGGGCACGGCTACGAGCGGCGGCTTCGGACCGGATGATTGTAACGACTGCAACTGGAGTCTCTGGATGACGCAGTCGCTCAATGCGCACGACATCGTTCCCCTATTCACGCCGCCCAATCTGGCGAGCGAACACCCGATCCATCGCGGGAATGTGCAGACATTGATCGGCGGCCAGAATCAACTCTCCAGCCGCGCGTTGGGGGATTTCCTGCAGGTCCGTATAGGCTCGTTAGGCGAGGCGCACATCGCGTATGCCGATTCGAACGACATTATCGGGTCCGCCGCCGGTCATGGCATTTACGTGCGGCAGAATGGTGGCCCTGGATTGTTCACCGCCACATCGCCCATCAACGTTCCCGGTCTCGCTCCGTTCAACAGCGCGTCTGATTCGACTGGAGATGGAAAATTCGAAGCTAATGGCGTCGTCAGCGCGAACATGCCACAGCTCGATATCGTAGCGTCAAATGTGAGCAAGGTAACGAGCGCTCCGTGTTCGTCCGCAGCGCCTTGCTACCGCGTGGTCATGCAACTCAATGATCTGAGTCTCGCGCCGACCACCGCCCAGGATCCCGATCCCGTTCTCGTTTGGTCAACGCAGTGGCTCGTTCCGTCCACTACCGACGTGACTGGCGGGAAAAACTTCCACGTCTACGCGGAGTCGAATAACGGCGCCGCATTGCAGTGCTACGTCGGCGAGAATGCCATCTTTCTGGTCGGTGGAGGGGCTGCGCTTTCTTATCCGGGCAACACCGTGCTGCCGGCCGCGAACTGCCAGTCCACCCTTGGACCTAACGGCAACATCACGATCTACGTCCCGCTTTCCATGGTAGACGAGCCGGGCGCGATCGACGCGCGACTGCACGAGGTCACCGCCAGCACGATGACGCTGACGCAGCCGGCAAACACCAATCCCTCAATCGGCGGCATCGGCGGCTCTCTCTTCAATCTCATCGACGTCGCGCAAGGCTACGTCTTCGATCCCAACCTGATCGGTGCCGTCTCGCGCAAAGTCCACGGAGGCGCGGGAATTTTCGATCTCGATCTTCCGCTTTCAGGAAATGCAGGGATCGAAGATCGGGTGGGCCAGGGAGCCGGAGCGAATGCCCATCAAGTAATCGTGAACTTCGCCGCTCCAGTGACGTTTTCTTCCGCGGCCGTGACCTCAGGATCCGGCACGATTTCCGGAACCAGCACCAGCGGCAACCAAGTCACGATCGACTTCACCGCAGCCAATGCGCAAACGCTCGCGCTCAAACTCTTCGGCGTGAATGACGGGACTGGCCCCGGCGACATCTCGATCCCGATCAGCCTGCTCACAGGCGACACGAATGCGAACGGCACCGTGAATGCGAGCGACGTCAGCGAAACGAAAGCGCAAAGTGGCCTAACGACCGACTCCACAAATTTCCGTCTCGACGTCAGCGTCAACGGAGCGATCAACTCGTCTGATATCTCCTTGGTGAAATCCAACTCTGGCACGGGACTGCCGGCCACGCCGTAACTGACCGCAGATAGATCATAGCCCGTTCCAAAACGGAGCCGAAGTTTCCTCGGCTGAGATCGATTCGCTAGCCGGCTTGTTCGGAGGGAGAGGCGTCACTCTTCTGCGCACTGCGCGTCCAGACGGAAAAAGTTCTTCCTTTATTTTGTTTCGCTTCCCAGAGCCGAAGCGCGGCATCCACCATCGCGATCGTAGGCGACAAGCGTTCTGCCGGCGCTTCCGCGACCCCGGCTTTTTCGTTCATGCTGCTGAGTTTACGGCGGGACCGAGGTCGCGATTCTTTTTTGTTCTCTTCTTCAGGCATCCCCGGTTATTCGAAACGGGCTGCGCTGTTGGATGCGTAAAAAGGCAACAAGGGCGCGAGAGTCCGCCGCGTGTCTAAACATCGGTGAGCAGCTTCTCGGGCGCGCACCGCTCCACTAATTTTCCGTGATCCAACACGGTCACTTCGTCGCAGAGCGCGACGAGTTCTGCAGCGTCGTGCGTGACGTAGATGAGCGGGATGTGGAATTCGCCGCGGATGCGATGGAGGAAGGGGATGAGCCGGCGCTTGAGCTTCGAATCGAGGCTGCTCATCGGTTCGTCTAACAAAAGGAGGCGAGGCTGCGAAAGGACAGCGCGGGCCAAGGCAACGCGCTGTTGTTCGCCACCGGAAAGGGCAAGGACATCGCGCTCGAGGAGAGGCTCGATTTCCATCACTTCAGCGACGTGATCGAGCGAGAAGTGCGCGTGGTCGTCCGTCAATGGCGCGCGATAGCCGTAGCCGAGATTAGCGCGGACGTTGAGATGCGGGAAGAGGGCGAGGTCTTGCGGGACGTAGCCGATGCGGCGACGTCGCGCGCGGAGATGCGTTCGGCTCTTGGCGTCCGCGAGGAGATCATCATCTAATTGAAGACGTCCTGCGGTCGGCTTCCGCAAGCCCGCGATGAGATCGAGCAACGAAGTCTTGCCCGAGCCGGAGGGACCAAAAATCCCCGTCACCGCGCGCTCGAGCGTGAGATCGAGTTCGAGCGTGAAGGCACCGAGGACCAGCCGAACTTCTTCCAGGCGCAGATTCATCGACGGCCTTTCCGAGGCAGGAGCATCTGCCCGCAGAGCACGGTAAGAAAGACGATCGCGATGGAAATGAGGAGAAGCGGGAGCGCGGCCGCGTCCTGCCCGAGCTGGATGTTTTGATAGATGGCGAGCGAGATCGTCATCGTCTTGCCCGGGATCATCCCGGCCACGATGGCGGTGGCGCCGAATTCTCCCATCGCCCGCGCGAACGCCAGCACCGCGCCCACCACCACGCCGCGGAAAGCCAGCGGCAGACTGATCGTGGCGAAGACCCGCCACTCGCTCGCGCCCAGCGTCCGCGCGATGTCGGCAAAACGCGGATTCACTTCCTGGAAGGCCGCCTGCGCCGTCCGCACGAGCAGCGGGAAAGCCATCACCGCGCTGGCGAGCACGACCGCACGCCAGGTAAAAACGACATCGATGCCGATGCGATCGAGCGCAGAACCGAACGCGCCATTCCGCCCGAAAAGCATCAGCAGAATCAGCCCCGTGGCGACCGGTGGAACGAAGAGCGGCAGCATCACTGCGGTCTCCAGCAGCGCCTTGCCCTTCCATTCGCGCAGAGCCAGCAGCCACGCCACGGCCACGCCCAGCGGGAGAATCAAGAGCGTGCCCAGCAGCGAGACTTTGATCGTGAAGAAAACGATCTGCCAGGTTTCGGCGGACATCGCGCTAATTCGCCGGCAGGAAACCGAACTTCGCGAAGATCTTCTGCGCCGGTGGGCTGGCCAGGTAATCGGCTAACTTGCGCGCGCGTTCCGGTTCTCGGGAGGATTGGAGCACGGCCAGAGGATACGAGATTTTCGGCGTGTCGGCTGCGGGAATTTCGGCCGCGACCTTCGCCTTCTTCGCCATGAGCGCGTCGGTTCTGTAGACAATCCCCGCGTCCACGTTCCCAGATTCCACCGCGGCCAGCGTCGCGCGCACATTCTCCGTCGGCACCACTCGATCCTTCAACTTCTCCCAAAGTCCCAGCCGCTGCAGAGACTCGCGGGCGTAAATCCCCGCCGGAACAGTCTGTGTCTCCGCCAGCGCCAACCTCTTGAACTCCGGCTTCGCCAAATCCGCCGCGCGCTCCGGCAGCAATTTCGCGTTCGCCGGCACGATGATGACGAGCGTATTCGAAAGCAGGCTGCGACGCGTGCCCGCCACGAGGAGACCTTTTTTCTCCAGCGCGTCCATCTTCGCCTCATCCGCGGAGAGGAAGACATCCGCCGGCGCGCCTTCCTCGATCTGGCGCGCCAGCATGCTCGACGCGCCCAGGTTCAATTGCAGTTTGTCGCCGCTCTCCTTCTCGTAAACGGCAGCGATCTCCTTCATCGCATCGGTCAGGCTCGCAGCCGCGTGCACGGTCAATTCCTCGGCCGAGAGACTCGCGCCGAGGAAAAATGGGAGGAGTAGCAGAACCTTGGTTTTCACATCGACCTTTTGGGAATGGTCCATCAAACCGCAGATTGCGCGGTTGCGCGCAGATTATTTGTCGCCGCGCCGGCGGGAGTTCGTGACAGAGGACAAAACCTCATCCGCCACCCCGCCCGCGCCAGCGCCTCGCGGCAGGAGAATTTAGCGACTCCCGCCTCCCCGGTATTCGAGCCCACCGAACCCGTAGCTGCCCCTGCCGAAGTCGTAGCCGCGCTAGAACAAACGTTAGCCGCGTAAGAACAAACCATAGCAGCCTCAGAAAATGTCATAGCTGACCCAGAAAAACTCATAGCTGCCGCGCAAACAACCTTACGCTTGGAGAAAAACCCGTAGCTGCGGCGGAAAAACCGTCCGCTGCCCCTGCGGAAGTCGTAGCCGCCCCAGAACAAACGTTAGCTGCGTAAGAACAAACCGTAGCGGCCTCAGAAAATGTCATAGCTGACCCAGAAAAAGTCGTAGCAGCCCTCCGAAACCCTACGCTACCCCGGAAAATACCGTCGCGGCCTCAGTACAACTCTACGCAGCCCGAAAACACCCACGAAAACCCCTCGCCCACCTCGCCGCCGCCCGAAAACAGCCGCCCGCCCCTCATGAAATGCTTGCCGCGGCCGCCGGAATTTCCTAGCCTCAGCACCATCGCGCCACCGCGCACCCCTCGAAACCCCTAAAACCAAAGGAACAAACATGAACCCCCCGAAACGCAGCTTTAACTTCCCCGCCGCCACCCTCTCCCGTCAGGCCGGCCGCCTCAAAGACGCTCTCAACGACGGCACCGTCGGGCCCCCCGTCCTCGCCCGCCTGTCGGCTAATTTCCTCACCGATTTCACCGCCCTCGCCACCAAGGTCAGTGACACCCCCGCCGTCCGCGCCAGCCAAAAAGGCAACACCGGCACCATGACCATCGAGCAGAACGCCGCCTATCTTGAGATGCTCCGCCTCATGTCCGCCGCCCGCCGCAGCGCCGGCCTCGCCTTCCCTGGGAACGACGTCGTCCTCCACGAAGAATTCAAAGTCGGCGAACACACCCCCAGACCCTCGAAGCCGAAGTCATCCGCGCCACCGTCATCGCCGCCTCCGCCGAAAAATACGAAACCCAACTCGGCGAACACGGCTGGATCAAACA
>JBDUAH010000131.1:0-6815 GCA_040004745.1 Chthoniobacterales bacterium
AAAGCCGCGCTCGCGGTCGAGACCTCGCAGATCGTGGACCTGATCATTCCGGAGTTCTCCGTCCTGCGAAACGCGGCGGCGTTCGGCGGGGACTCCGATAAGCGCCTCAATCCGTTCAAACGCGTGACGGAAAAGCCGGTCGTGTTTTGGTCGGGTGTGATCGATGCCGACACGACGGAGCGCGAGGTCGTTTATAACGTGCCCGATTATTTCGACGGGACACTGCGCATCATGGCGGTCGCGATCGCGCCCGATGCAGCCGGCTCCGCGGAAAAGGAAACGCTGGTACGCGGGCCATTCATCATCACACCGAGCGTTCCAACCGTGGCTGCGCCAGGCGATCGCTTTGATGTCGGCGTCACCATCGCAAACAACGTCGCCGGCTCCGGAGAGAATGCGGAGATCGCAATCGTGGCCGAGCCGTCGTCGCATCTCGAAGTTCTAAAGGCGCCGCAGCAGCCGCTGCGCATCGCGGAAGGCCGCGAAACGACAGTGGTCTTCAGCGTCCGCGCGAAGGACCAACTCGGCTCTGCCAGCCTCGTGTTTCGCGCGACCGCCAATGGCCAGGAGACAACTCGGCGGGCCACGTTGAGCGTGCGCCCTCCGACGCCATTCATGACCCTGGTCCGCAGCGGCAACTTCACCAACGAGAGCGCGGAGGTTGCGATTGATCGGCCGATGTATTCCGAATATCGGGAACTGGAAGCAACGGTCTCCGCGGTTCCGCTGGGTCTGGCGCACGGGCTCGATTTCTATCTGCACAAATTTCCACACGGGTGCACCGAACAGATCAGCAGCGCCGCGTTCTCGCGTTTAGTCCTGGCCGATGAATCGGATTTCGGCCTCAATCGCACCGAAGTTAGCGAGCAACTCGAGAAGGTTTTCTCCACCCTGCGCCGGCGCCAGAATGACAAGGGCGCTTTCGGTTATTGGTCGGCTGAAACGGGCGACGGAAATGATTTCGTCTCCGTTTACGCGACGCATCTCTTGAGCGAAGCGAAGGCCGCGGGCTTCGCGCCGCCGACCGATATTCTGCGCAACGCGCTGCGCAATCTCCAGTCCATCGCCGCGCGCGAGCCGAGCAGTCTCGCGGAAGGCCGAACGATCGCCTACTCGATCTATATCCTGACCCGCGAGGACGTCATCACCACCAATTACATTCTCAACCTCACCGATTCCCTCGACCGGAAATTTGAGAAGGACTGGACGCGCGATGTGACGGGCGTCTATCTCGCGGGCGCGTGGTCGATGCTGAAGAAGGACGAGGTCGCCCGAAAACTGATCGCCGCCTACCAGATCGGCGTCCATGACGAGCGCGAACGCTGTGATTTCTACCAACCGCTCGGTGCCGACGCGCAGTATCTCGCAATCCTCGCGCGCCATTTCCCGGACCGCTTGAAAAACATCAGCGCGGAAGACTTCGCTAAGATCGTGAAGCCGATCGCGGACGGAGAATTCAATACGCTCTCCGCCGCCTACGCCGTGTGGGCCTTGAAAAGCTACAGCCAGCACATCGCGCGAAACGCCCCGGAGCTGAGCATCGCTGAACTCGCCGCTGATAAACATGCGACGCCTTTGCCCGCGGAAGGCAAACTCGTTAGGCGAGGGCCGTTCTCGGCGGACGCGGCGGGCTTGCGCTTTACAGTTCGCAATCCCGCGCCGGGTCTCGGCTCGTTCTATCAAGTGGCGGAAGCGGGGTTTGACCAACAACTTCCAGCCGCACCGATCACCCAAGGCATCGAAGTTTATCGCGAGTTCGTCGATCGCGACGGACAAATCACAAACACCGCGCACTTGGGCGAGCCGATCACAGTGCGGCTCACGATTCGGAGTCTGTCCGATCGCGAAATCAGCAACGTAGCCATCCTGGATTTGCTGCCGGGCGGATTCGAGATCGCGGCTGGCTCGTTGCAGGCAGGCGTCGGTAGCGCCGGCTGTGACTACGTTGATATCCGCGAAGACCGTGCCGTCTTTTATGGCGACGTCACGAAAATGGCTCGGACGATCAGCTACCAAATCAAGCCCACCAATCGTGGCGAGTTCATTATCCCGCCACCGTATGCGGAATCGATGTACGACCGCGGCATCGTCGGACGTGGAATGGCGGCGAAGATCACCGTGGTGGACGCGCAATGATTGTGACTCAAGGAGCGGCGTTTTCCAAAACGCCGAGGCTGACCAGCCGTGCGATGAGGCGTTTTGGAAAACGCCTTTCCTTGGTTGCCTTGCTTTTGATCGCGGCCAGCGCTGTGGCGTGGTTCTTCTTACCGAAACCTCCTCTCCTCGACGGCATCAACTTCTCACGCCGCGTCTTCGATCGGAACGGTAAGCTGCTCTACGTCGCGCTGACTGATGACGACAAATACCGCATCTTTACGCCGCTCGATGAGATCTCGCCGGAGTTGATCGAATCGACGCTGGCGCAAGAGGATCGCTACTTTGCCGACCACCCCGGCGTTAACCCGGTCTCGCTCGCACGCGCGACCTGGCATTTTTGTTTGGGCCACGCGGGCCGCGGCGGCGCGTCCACAATCACGATGCAGTTGGCTCGGCTTCGTTTTCAAATCCGGTCGCGCACCATCGCGGGCAAGTGCAGCCAGATGTTGCGCGCGCTGGAACTGGAGCGGCACTACAGCAAAACGGAGTTGCTCGAAGCATATCTGAATCTGGCGCCCTACGGCGGGAACATCGAAGGCGCCGGCGCGGCGAGCGAAATTTACTTCGGTAAAAGCGCGGGCAGGATCACGATGCATGAGGCGGTCGCACTAAGCGTGATCCCGCAAAGCCCATCGCGGCGCGTGCTGCAACCTGCGGTCCGAAATGAATCGCTTGAAGCTGCGCAGGAACGCCTGCTACGGCGCATGCAGGGCAACGAAAACAGCATCGCGGCGACGTTCGTCCCGCTCGCGATCAGGCGACGCCCGATGTTGGCGCCGCATTTCACGACCGCGCTGCTGCGCGAGTCTAACGAACGCGAAATTCATTCCACGCTCGATCTCAATCTCCAACGAATCCTCGAGCGTCGCATCGCCGATTACGTCCGCGCGAACGCCCAACGTGGGATTCACAACGCCGCCGCGATGTTAGTCGACACCCGCACGATGGACGTGCTGGCGCAGGTGGGCTCGGCGGATTTCACGAACGCAAAGATCGATGGTCAGGTGGATGCAACGCAGAGCCCGCGCTCTCCGGGTTCGACGCTCAAGCCGTTCGTCTATGCACTGGCGATGGATCAAGGGCTCATCCATCCGCTGACGATGCTGAAGGACGCCCCGCGCAGTTTCGGCGCCTACAATCCGGAGAACTTCGATCGCGAATTCGTGGGGCCTATTCGAGCGTGCGATGCCTTGGCGCGGAGTCGCAACATTCCCGCAGTCACGCTCGCCTCCCAGCTCACGCAACCGACGCTCTACAACTTTCTTCGGGACGCTGGCGTCCACTTGCCGCGCGCCGAAAAGTTCTACGGGCTCGCGCTACCGTTAGGCGGCGCGGAGGTGACGATGCAAGATCTCGTGCGGCTCTACAGCGCGCTGGCAAACGGGGGGGCGTTGCAATCGCTACGACGCTTGAGGAGCGAAAAAGCGGGCTCGCCTCCGCGCCAGATGTTCAGCCGTGAAGCCGCGTTCCTCGCGCTCGAGATGCTGGGACAAACTCCGCGGCCCGGCGTGAGCGAGACGAGCGAAGGCGATGCTATCTTCTGGAAGACGGGAACGTCTCACGGCTTCCATGATGCGTGGTCGGTTTCCGTTTTCGATCACTTCGTGCTCGCAGTTCGGGTCGGGAACGCGGACGGCAAAAGCAATCCCGCGTTCATCGGCCGTTCCTGCGCGGCGCCACTCTTGTTTCAGATCATCGATAATCTGCGCGGGACTGGAGTGGCGCGGCCGACGCGGCATGAGCCGCCAGCGAACGCCAATCTGCGCGAAGTAGAATTTTGCGCCGTCTCAGGTCAACTCCCCACCGCGGCTTGCGCGCATCGCGTGCGCGGATGGTTCATTCCCAGCGTGTCGCCGATCAGCGCGTGTGAGATTCATCGCGAGATCTGGGTTGATAACGCATCTGGCCTGCGCGTGAACCATCAAGCCGACGGCGGCACCGCTCACCGTGAGAACGCTGAGTTTTGGCCGTCCGACCTGCTTCAGCTTTTCGCGGAGGCTGGATTGCCGAGAAAATTGCCGCCGCCTTTCGCTCCGGGCGAAAGCGTGGAGGCGATCGCACGGAGCGGGAGGCCGCCGCGGATCACTTCGCCGCGGAGCGATGTCGCTTATTCTTCAGCGGGGCAAGGCCGGGCGGATCGGGCGCTCACCTTGGTCGCGGAGACCGACGCGGATGTGCGAACGATCTATTGGTTTGCGGGGCGCGAGTTTATCGGCGCGGCGAAACGCAATGCTCCGCTCGATTGGCAACCGCGGCCGGGGAAATACACGATCGTCGCGCTTGACGATCACGGACGTTCCGATGCGCGAAATGTCGCCTGCACCGAGTAGGGATCGCGGTAGGGACGGCCAATTGTAGCGACGGCGCTCTGTCGCCTTAATACGCGTGGAATTCAGGATGCGCGTGTTTACGCCGACAGAGCGGCGTCGCTACAAAGCGCGTCGCACGCGATAGACTCCGCGTGGCAGAACTCACCGGTTCGCGGAGATTGCTCGGATGCCGTCGAAGAAGGAAGCCGAGCCGAAGGATCTTTTCCGACGGCTTCATCCGCAGTTGCGACGCTGGTTTCGCAAGACCTACCGCAGTTTCACGCACGCGCAGGTGCTTTGCGTTCCTGCGATTCTCGACCGGAAATCCATCCTGCTCACGTCGCCGACGGGAAGCGGCAAGACGCTGGCGGGCTTCCTCGGCATTTTTGATTTCCTTATGCGCAAGCTGGACGCAGGCACGCTGGATCGCACGGTACAGTGCATCTACGTCTCGCCGTTGCGCGCGCTCGCTTACGACATCGGCAAGAATCTGAACGAGCCGATCGTGGCGATGGGGCTGGAGAAGGAGATCATCGTGCATGCGCGCACGGGCGACACGAAAGCTTCGGAACGCGCGAAGTTTCGACGGCGCGCCGCGCACCTAGTGGTGACGACGCCGGAAAGTCTCGCGGTGATGCTGGCGCAGGAAAGCTACGCCGCGGCGCTGGCGAGCTGTGAGTTTGTGATCGTGGATGAGCTGCATTCTTTCGCGGGGAACAAGCGCGGGGCGGACCTCACGCTTTCGTTGGAGCGGCTGGAGCGTTTGCGAACACAGGCGAACGCACACTCGGCTCCGCTGTGTCGCGTGGGTCTATCGGCGACCGCGGCGCCGCTCGAGCTGCTGGCGCAATTTCTTGTCGGCACCGATCGGAAATGTCTCATCGCGGAGGCGCAGATGGAGAAGCGCCAGATCGTCGAGGTCTTCTCGCCGATCCGCCGCAATCCCTACCCGCCGGCCGGTTACACCGGCAGTCGGCTCTATAACGAGTTGGCGCAACTGATTCGCAGCCGACGCTCTGTGCTCGTTTTCACGAACGTGCGCTCCGCGGCGGAACAAACGGGCTTGCGCCTGAAAGAGCTACTGCCCGATCTGGCGAAGCAGATCGAGGTTCATCACGCCTCGTTAGACCGGAGCGTGCGGCTGGAAGTGGAGGACCGGCTCAAGAATGGTGAACTGCGTGCGGTGGTTTGCTCGACCAGCCTTGAAATGGGGATCGACATCGGCGCAGTCGATCTCGTGGTGATGCTGGCTACGCCGAAGGGCGTGTCGCGCACGATTCAGCGGATTGGGCGGTCAGGACACTCGCTGAATCGGACCAGCCACGGAGTGTTGGTGGCAACAAATATCAACGATCTGGTGGAGGCGACGGTGACGGCGCAGCGCGTGCGAGATCATGCGCTCGATCCGGTGCGCATCCAGGAAAAGCCGGTTGATGTGATCGCGCAACACATCGTCGGCCTGGCCGCCCAGGCGCCTATCGCAGCGGATGAAGTATTCGCGTTGATTCGCCGGGCGTATCCGTTTTCCGATCTCTCGCGGGCGGAGTTCGATCGGATTGTCCAATACCTGGAAGGCGGGGGAGCGTCGTTGCAGAAACAGTATTCGGATTTGTTCGGGAAGATCCGGCTGGATGACGAGGGCGTGATCTCGCTCGCGCATCCAAGAATCGCGCGCGAATTCCTGGTCAACATCGGCACGATTGTCTCGGAAAGTTTTGTCGATGTGTTGCTGCGTCGCCGACGACTCGGCTCGGTGGAAGAGAACTTCATCAAACAACTGCAGATCGGTGATCTCTTCGTCCTCGGCGGCCGGATCGTCCGCTTGATCGAAACCGGCTTGCAGGCCGCCTACGTGGAGCGGGCCGACGGGCATTTGCCGACCGTCCCGCGCTGGAATGCAGCGAAGATGCCGCTGACTTCAGGTCTCGCGGAAGGCGTCAGGAACCTGCGAGCCGACTTGGCCCAGCGTCTCGCGCGCGAAACGGACGACGGAGCGACGCTGGATTGGCTGGTGGAAAATTATGAGATCTCGATCGCGAACGGTGAAGCGATTCTGAAGCAGTTCCGCGCGCAGCTCAGCGTCTCCGAAATTCCGGCGGGTGAGAAGATGTTGATCGAGCTCTACCGCGAAGCGGAGCATTCGCATTACTTTTTTCACTCGCTCATTGGTCGGAGCGCGAACGATGCGCTTTCCCGGATCGTGGCCTGGCGGGTGAAGAATCGCCTCGGCGGCAACGCGCTCGTCACGATCGACGATTACGGCTTTCTGCTCACGCTCCGGCCGTTCCAAGAAATGCCGCTGGAGGATTGGCGTCTCTGCTTTGAGCGCGAAGGCGCGGAGGAAGATTT
>JBDUAH010000132.1:0-6792 GCA_040004745.1 Chthoniobacterales bacterium
GCGATAATGAAGTAGGTCGCGAAGGTTAAAACGTCTTCGAATTTCTCGATGTGCAAAGTGAAGAGCGGCGGGATGAAGAGGAAATTCCAAGCCAGCGCGCTCAGCGCGGCGACGAGCAAAACCGGGCCGCGCGCGAGGAAGATTCCAGCGAGCAAGACCCCGAGAAGAAAGACGAGGGAGATCGCGCCATAGCCAGTCCAGGGTGTGAGCAACCAGCAGGCGACGGTCAGTGCGGCCACGCCCGCTACTGCGCTGGCGTATCCCTTGAAGAGCGACGCCGGGCCCGCGTGCGGTTTTTCTCCCGTCCCAAGGTCAGGAGTCATTTGCTCGTTAGGCGAAGAACCGGGCATTTCCAGCACGGCAACAGTGTAATGCAGACCGGGCGGTGAGAAATGCGATCCGGCGGATTTTAGTACCGTTTTAATTACTCCCCGTGAAGTGCGCTGCCTAGGGTCATTGGCAGAACGGTGAAGTCTGGTCCCCTAATCGAAATTCCCGCCGTTACCGCAGCGGCCCCGCATCCGGATTCCCCTGCGAAGGCGACCGCGCATCCGCGTCGCTTCTTTTTGCTCTGCTTCGCCAGTCTCGGAATCGTCTATGGCGACATCGGCACCAGTCCGCTCTATGCCTTGCGGGAATGTTTCTACGGCGAACACGCCATTCCGCCCACGCCTGCCAACGTGCTCGGCGTCCTCTCCCTCATCCTTTGGTCGCTCCTCCTCATCATTTCGGTCAAGTACCTCATCCTCATTCTCCGTGCGGACAATCACGGAGAAGGAGGCATCCTCGCCCTCGCGACTCTCGTTTCCGAAGTGGTGCGCCGGGGGAAGATGTTCCTGCTCGTGGGCTTGTTCGGTGCGGCTCTGCTTTACGCGGATGGGATGATCACACCCGCGATCTCCGTCCTCGGCGCGGTCGAGGGGTTGCATATCGCGACGCCGCTCTTCGATTCCTATGTCGTCCCGATCACGATCGCGATTCTGATCGGACTTTTCCTTTTCCAATCCCGCGGCACTACGGGTGTGGGAGCAGTTTTTGGCCCGGCGACAATGCTCTGGTTCGTCGCCATCAGCATTCTCGGCGTGCATCAAATCATCCGCGCGCCTCAGGTGTTGGCCGCAATCAATCCACTGCATGGGCTGGAGTTCTTTCTGGAAAATGGCGCACGCGGTTTTGTCGTGCTCGGCGCAGTTTTCCTCGTCGTCACCGGCGGGGAAGCGCTTTACGCCGATATCGGCCACTTCGGCACCGCGCCCATTCGGCTCACCTGGTTCATCATCGTTCTGCCAGCCTTGACCTTGAATTACTTCGGGCAAGGCGCCCTCCTTCTCGTGAATCCGGAATCGGCGGTGAACCCATTCTTCCTCATGGCGCCTTCCTGGGCGCTTTATCCCTTGGTCATCCTCGCCACGGCAGCGGCTGTGATAGCCTCGCAGGCGATCATTAGCGGCGCATTTTCCCTCACCATGCAAGCCATTCAGCTCGGCTACATCCCGCGGCTCCAGGTTAATTACACCTCCGCGCAGATCATCGGGCAGGTCTACGTGCCGGTCGTGAATTGGACGCTCATGCTCTTCTGCATCGGCCTCGTTCTCGGGTTCGGCTCCTCCAGCAATCTCGCCGCCGCCTACGGGGTCGCGATCACCACCACCATGTTGATCACGACCGTCCTGTTCTACGTCGTCGCGCGCCGTAGGTGGCATTGGCCCCTCGCCGCCGCTCTCCCCGTGGCCGCGTTTTTCGTCGTGATCGATCTCGCGTTTTTCGGCGCCAATATGATCAAACTCGCCTCTGGCGGCTGGTTTCCGTTGCTGATCTCGGTCTTGATCCTCTTCCTCATGCTCACCTGGCGGAAGGGACGCCGCGTCTTGCGCGACCGGCTGAGCGGCATCTGCATCCCCCTCGATGTCCTTTTGCCCGACGTCGAGAGTCAACACATTCGCCGAGTCACGGGCACCGCCGTCTATATGTCCGGCAGCCGCTTCGGCACGCCGCTCGCCTTGCTGCACAATTTGAAACACAACAAAGTGCTGCACGAGGAGGTGGTCCTGCTCACGGTCCGCACGAAGGAAGTCCCCTATCTCATCCCCGGCGAGGAGCGCGTAGAAATGGAGAAGCTGAAAGAAGGGTTCTGGCGCGTGCAGATTCACTTCGGGTTCATGGAAAAGCCGGACGTCCCCGCGGCGCTCGAAGGTTACCAACATTCCGGGCCCTCCTTCGATGAGATGCGTACGACCTATTTCATCGGCCGAGAGACGATCCTGCCCACGCGCAAGCCCGGTCTCTCGATCTGGCGCGGAGTTCTCTTCGCGTGGATGACGCGCAATGCGGGCGACGTCACTTCCTACTTCTGTCTGCCTCCGAACGCGGTCGTGGAACTGGGGGCGCGCGTAGAAGTGTGACGCGCTTTAAAACGCCGCGCTTCGAGTCCTTCACCCACGCAGTCCAGTCTGCGCGCATGCCCTTCCGTTTCTCGTTCCAAAATGCCACATCGGGTAGAAGATATTGCCGCGTTTCCTCATGGACGGCGGAGTGACGGCCACATACTGCTAGAGCAACTGGCTCCAAGTGACATCTACCCTCCAGCTACATTCCAGGACCGCATCGAGCCCGTTCTCACGCAGCGTTGCCATGATCACGAAGAGCGGATGGCTGGGGCTTTGCCGTCCACCGGTAAGCTCGAGCGCAATTAGGGTGCGGCTTCGCTTGTTTCTCTTCTGGATTATATCGGCCGCGACGCTCGCCATCCCGAAAGGAGCGGCTCAGGAGGCGACCGAACAACGGATGGTGGTAAATGGCCACGAGCCCGGAGAGGAAGAATTTGAGGAACCGGGCGGCTACGGCCAGCCGCAGTGGGCGGAGCGCAGCCGGGCTTCTGCCACGACGAAGCTCTATGTGCTTTCGCCTTTTGAGGTCTTCGTTGGGATCCTCTCGGAAAGCGACCTTCTCCGCCACGGCCGCTCTGTCGGCGATCTGACGCAGGAGATCGAAGTGGGACTGCCGGCGCGGTTCGAACTCGACTTTGAAAATCATCTCGGAATCGGCCGCAATCGCATCGCCGAAAGCGAGGCCAGCGTGGGCGCACGCTACGCTTTCGCGGCGTGGGGCAGAATTCCACTCAACCCCGCGCTTTCGGCCACCTATCAGTTTGGAACCGGAGATCGCCTGTTCGATCGTTTCGAGGCCGGGGGCGGGCACACGGCGCAACCGGATGGCTACGAGGTGCGTCTCTTGTTAGGCCAGGAATTTGTCCCGCGGCTGCAATGGGCAGCGAACGTTTTTTTCGAACACGAGCTCGGCTCCGCACACGAGCGGCAGGTCGGGTTCACGCAGGACATCGCCTATTTAGTGATTGCCGACAAACTGGAGCTGGGCACGGAAATGCGTTACACCCACGCAACCCGGGGCCGCGACCACCGCGCGGCCGCGAATGAATTCGTCATCGGCCCCAGCGTGAATTGGAAACCGAATCTCCACACCGTGGTCAGTCTGGCGCCGCTTCTCGGGTGCACTTCGGATTCGCCGTCGGTCTCGCTTCTCGCTTCCGTTTCGCTGGAGTTTGGCGGGGGCGAATCGAAGACCGTGCCCATGTCGCGCCGGTAGCTAGTGATCGATGCTGGTGGAGGATCGTGTCAGCTCCAGAATCTTACTTGTCTCTCGATCGCTCTCCTGGGAGCACGCCCCGGGCAGCCCGCCGGTACATGGGGTGCAGCCTTCACGATGGCCTTGATGTGGGTGAACTGGTGGCGGAATACAATCTCCTGCGGACGGCTTTCACCACGGTGGCAGATCGGCACGGCCATTTCGGGGGGGCGAGGCGGCGCGGATTGTTACTCATCGCATCGACGAGGCCGTGCGGGTGGCTGTGACCGCCTCTGCCGCGCAACAGGCGCTGATTCGGAAAGAGCAGGAGGATGAGCACCTCGCCTTCATCGCGCACGAACTGCGCACCCCGCTGCACGCCGTCTCGTTGTTAGCTAACGCGCTGAACCAAGAACTGGGCGAATCGAAATCGGCCGCCACCGAAGAACTCTTTTGATGCGCGGGGAAGAAATCTCCAGCGCGTGGAGAAGCTGTTTAACCGGGTAATCGAGGCGAAAGCGCATCCCTCCGCGGTGAACAACGTGTTGCAGAATGCCTTTAAATTCACAGAGGCATGGACCGAAGTGACGTTGCGTGCTTTCGCCGTCGCCGATCGCATCCACATCGAGGTGGAGGATCACTGCGGTGGTCTGCTGCCGAGCGAGTCGGAGACGATGTTTCTTACGTTCACGCAAAGTGGCGTGAACAAAACGGGCGTCGGGGCTGGGGCTCTCCATCTCGCGGCGCGCCGTGGAGGTGAATAAGGGAACTCTGAGCGTGCGCGACGTGCCGGGCTCTAGCTGATCTTCACGATTGATCTGCCCGTCACTCCCTGGCCAAGGTCGGTTTGAATTACCGCCGCCCAGGCAAGCGCGGAGCCGACCCCGGCGCGGAGACGAGGCGATTGAGTTCCGTCCCGATGGGACTTGGAACCTCTGCTGGGCAGTGTTCCCAGTGCTAAAGCACTGGGCTATTTTCGAAGACAGTTGCGTCACGCCCTGGGAGTTGTCGCCAGAGCCAAACGTCCGTCTCACCTTTTGGCTGTAGCGGGAGTTGGCGCTAGAGTCAACGTCTAGCCTTTTGGCGGTAGCGGGAGGGGTCGCCAGAGCCGAACGCCTCGCTTTCGGCTATAGCGGGAGTTGTTGCCAGAGTCGAACGCCTCGCTTTTGGCCATAGCGGGAGTTGTTGACGGACGGAACGATCCTTTTGACCAAAGCGGGAGCTTTCGCCAGAGCCGAACGTTTCCTTTTGGCGATAGCGGGAACTTTTCCCAGAGCCGAACGCCTCCTTTTGGCCATAGCGGGGGAGTTGTCGCCAGAGTCGAATGTCCCCGGGTTTTGACCGTAGCGGGAGTGGTCGCCAGAGCCGAATGTCTCGCCTTGTTGCCGTTTCGGGAGTGTCGCCGGGGCCGAACGTCATGTCTTTTGATAATAGCCCAGCGCTTTAGCGCTGGGTAGTCGCGCGTCTCTCCAGTAAAGTCCCGCAGGGACGAAAGAACATGCACTCCCTTACAAATTGCCTGGTGCATTGCGTTTTCAGCACGAAGAACCGCGCACCGATCCTAACCGTGGAGATACGGGGCCGCCTCTGGCCTTATCTCGGCGGGATCGCGCGGGAGAACGGCGTGCGAGCGCTGGCGATCGGGGGCGTGGCGGACCACGTGCATATGCTCCTGAGTTTGCCGGCGACGTTATCGGTCGCCAAGGCGATGCAGTTGCTGAAAGGCAATTCGTCGAAGTGGTTGCACGAGACCTTTCCCGAGCTCCGGAATTCGGGGTGGCAGGAGGGTTATGCGGCTTTCAGCATTGGGGTCTCGGGGGTGGAGGAGACGGTGGCGTATATTCGCGGACAGGAGGAACACCATCGCACGCGTTCTTTTCGCGAGGAGGTGGAGCTGTTCCTGCGCCGCCACGGGATGGAATACGACGCTGGGATGCTGGACTAGGGGTCTTTCGTCCCTGACGGGACTTGGGGGCGGGGGCGGCCACGGTAAACCCAGCGCTAAAGCGCTGGGCTATTTTCGAAGATAGTCGCGTGACGCCTTGGTGGAGTGTCGCCAGAGCCAAACGTCACGCCTCTTAGCCATATCGGGAGTTGTCGCCAGAGGCGAACTTCATGCCTTTAGGCCATAGTGGGAGCTGTTGCCAGAGGCGAACGTCATGCCTTTTGATAATAGCCCAGCGCTTTAGCGCTGGGTGGTCGCGCGTCTCTCCGGGGAAGTCCCGGAGGACGAAAGAACATCACCCCTTTACGAATTGCTTAGTGCATTGCGTTTTCACGGGATGGAGGACGACGCTGGGATGCTGGACTAGGCTTCTTTAGTCCCTGACGGGACTTGAGTTGGCGGCGGGCACGGTGAACCCAGCGCTAAAGCGCTGGGCTATTTTCAGTCCGAAGATAGATCGGGGACCGCCGATCGCGTGGGGAAGATGAATCTAACCAGTCTTAGTCCGAAGTTAGATCAATAACCCGATCCCGTGGGGAAGATGAATTTCAACCAGTATCAGTCCGAAGATAGATCGGTAACCGCGATCCCGTGGCGGAGATGAATTTCAACCAGCCGAACGCCTGGTTTATCGAGTCCATTAGCGAGAAACCGATGCGGTGCCCGATCCGTTTTGGGGTTGCGGGACGGGCAGGGGACGCGGCGCAGAAGCGGCCGAGCTGGAGGGTGTGCGAAGTCGTCGCTGCCATAATGGGGCAAATTTGCGGATTCAGCGTTGCAGTCAAACTAGCGCACCATTGGCTATTCGGTCGCGACCTTCGCAAATGGATCGGGATCGATATCACTTGGGAAGAAGAAGATGCTTCTATTTGCTCGCACGCCCAGGCGAAAGCTTGTTCCAAACTCGCCCTTTGGCCATGCTGTCGCCTTGGCCGCACGGGAAAACGAGCGGGGGCGAGCGGGCGTTTTTGTGGAGACGGTTTGGGGCGCGATCACTTATTCTGCCTGCGCTGGCGCCGAGCGGAAAAAACGGGCGGGCGCGGAGTTTTACCGGATTTATTGGGGGCCCGTCTTTGGGTTGGTTTACGGACGCGGGTTCGGCTTCGCGCAGGCGGAGGATCTGACCCAGGATTTCCTGCTCCACTTCCTCGCCAGCGAGGCTTTGGCGCGGGCGCGCCGGGAGAAGGGCCGGTTCCGCGATTTCCTGAGCGCGGCCCTCCGCCATTACCTCGTTAACCGACACGCGCGCGATCGGGCGCAGAAAC
>JBDUAH010000133.1:0-6761 GCA_040004745.1 Chthoniobacterales bacterium
TTGGTTACACCCTGGCGAATGCGGGCGACCTGGTGAAAGCCCGCGCCACCCTCGACCAACTGATCGCGCTCTCGCACCAGCGTTACATTCCGCCCTGCAACATCGCCGCCATTTACACGGCTCTGGGCGAGAAGGAACAAGCTTTTGCGTGGCTGGAAAAAGCCTGCCAGGACCACGACGCCCGGCTCAGCTTCCTCAAAATCGACCCGCGGTGGGATCCACTGCACGGCGACAAACGCTACGACGCCGTCTTGCGACGCATCCATCTTCAGTAGCGCGAAGCGCCGCCATTTTTTTCCGATCTTCCATCGAAATGATCATTTTCAGCGCCGGTTCTTGTTTATGTCCACTGGAGACAAACCACCTCCGTGGCCACCGTTGCGGCACTGCTGCTCTTCTTCGCTCCGGGAAGTGCGCGCTCGCAATGTCCTGTGACCAACGCGAGCGATGACGCGGAATCCTCCATCATGACCGCGCTGCCTGCCGGACCTTACACCGCGATTGTGCGCGGGGTGAATGATGCAACGGGCGTCAGCGGCTGGTCGAAGTTAACGCGCTGCGGTAGCCGCGCCCTGTCACTCACGAGCGCTCGAACCGGAAAAAGCCTTCCGCGGTTGCAGTCGTCCACTTCGCCAGTTGCTCCAGCCCGATCCCCCGCGCCTCCGCGATCGATTCCGCCACCAGCCGCGTATAGGCCGGCTCACATCGTTTCCCGCGATGCGGCACCGGCGCCAGGTACGGACAATCCGTTTCCACCATAAATTTCCCGATTGGCAACGCCGCCGCTACCGCCCGCACATCTGCCCCATTCTTGAAAGTCACGATCCCCGTAAACGACACCAGATGATCCAGCGCCAGCACGTCCTCCGCCTGCTCCAGCGATCCGCCGAAGCAGTGGAAAACCCCACGCAACTTTCCCGCGTACGGCGCCAGCATCGCCAGCGTATCGTCCCACGCATCCCGCTGGTGAATGACCACATTCAGCCCCAACTCCACCGCCAGGTCCAGTTGCTGCTCGAAGAGGCTCGTCTGCCGCGCCTTGTAAGCGCCGTCATGAATGCCCGCCTCCAATTCTTCCTCCGTCTCCGTCTGCAACACCCGACCAAAAATCTGGACCTGCTTCTCGTTCCCCAGCTCCACACTTGGCAGCCGATGATAATCCAGACCCGTCTCGCCGATCGCCACCACCCGTTTGCTCCGCGCCAGTTCCCGAAGCGGCGTCATCACATCATCCTCCCCGGCCTCGTCCGAAGTCGGATGCACCCCGATTACTGCATAAACATTCGGATGCGCTTCCGCCAATTCCACCGCGCGCCGACTGCTCGCCACCGAAGTCCCAATTGTAACGATCCGATCCACGCCCGCATCGGTCGCCCGCTGCAGCACCTCCGCGAAGTCCGCTTGAAAATCGGGGTAATCCAGATGCGCATGAGTCTCGATCAGCATGGGCGCAATCTGTCATCTGGCGGCCAATTCGCGAGCGCGAACCGCTTCGCCGCTGTACCCGACACGTGGAAATTTTTTCTGGACGCCCTCGCTATAGTTTCCCCTCCCTCGCAAAGAGTCGACCGACAATCGCCGCCCATCTCAACCAGACCAGGCATGACCATGACTCATCGCCGCATTTTCGTGCCGGAGAGAACGGCCGGGAGCCCGTAAGGACAATTCCGACAGCCCTCCTGGCAACACCGCCCGCGCCGCAAGAGGTAATCGCGGCTGAGCGCGCCATCCGGATCGAAATCCTCCGCAGTCGCAATCGGCTCGTCGGCTGCCGTCCCGGCAGTTATCGCGTTCTCAGACATCAAGGATGGGAAACTAGCACACGCGCATGCGTCCGGTGAGCGAAGCTCACCTGCGGGGAACGTTGACCCTTCCCAACTGCAACTCGGAAACGGGGTGGCAAAATCCGGCCGCTTGCCGGGAAATGTCGAGATTATGGGACCGACCCCTTGCCACGTACGTTCCATCCCCGGAGGATGGCGTGAACAAGAACGCTATTGCAAATCCCGGGCGCAAGTTGCTAATGGGAACCTGCTCATGAAATCCCCTCGCCTGTCGATCGCCGCACGCGGCTTTTTACTTCTCGCCTCCGCGCTCGCGCTTTCCTCTCCGGCGGCTTTCGGCCAAAGCGTGAGCGGATTTCTGCTCGGAAAAATCCAGAATTTCCAGCAGACCAGCTTCGCCGCACCGGTGGCAAATTCCACGCAGCCCTTCCAATTCGGCGGCCTGATCAACGCGGGCACCGCCACTATTAATAGCGCCAGCATGACCTTTACCGGCAGCTCCAGTCCGCGCGTGTTCACGGCAGCCGGGCTCGACTTCTCCATTCTCGACACCTTCACGACCCAGGCCATGCTCGATGCCGCCTACGGCAGCGGAAATTACAACCTCAGCATCAACACCTCCGCCGGCGTCCTGACGCGAACGATCTTCCTTTTCCCGTTCTCCTACCCCACCACGGCGCGCCTTACGGTGGCCGCGGGCGATTGGCAAAATAACGTCCTCGTGCTCAATTCGGCGCAGGATTACACCTTCACTTGGGGAGCATTTGCGAACGCCCAAACCGCCGATCTTATCCAATTCGCCATCCGCGGTTCCAGCGTAAATCTGGCGCCGTTCCCCGCCACGCAGACCTCCTACACACTCCCCGCCGGAACCCTCCAGCCCGGCACGGACTACGTCTGCGATCTTGCCTTCATCCGCGTCGCCGGAGCGACCGCGGGCGATACCAATATCGGCTCCGGCTACGCCACGCTGGTGAAAGACACCGGCTTTACCATCCATACTCCCGCTCCTGCGTTCGCGGTCACCGCCGCCGTTTCAGAAAAAACGCACGGCGCTTCCGGCACGTTCGATATCCCCCTCCCCGCGGTGGAATGCCGCTCCGGCGGCGCGAATGGTGATCACACTCTCGTCGTCGCCTTCACGAACAACGTGCTCAGCGGTAACGCCACTCTTTCCACCGGCACCGGCAGTATCGTTGGAGCGCCGACGATCACCGGCAATATGATGACGATCAATCTCACGGGCGTCACCAATGCCGAAACCGTCATCCTCACGTTGGACAACGTGACCGACAGCTTTTCGCAAGTGTTGCCAGCGACGATGCTGACCGCGCGTTTCCTCTTCGGCGACACCAATGGGAACGGCACCGTGAACGCGACCGATGTCAGCCAAACCAAGGCCATTGTCGGTCAAACGCTCGACGCGACGAATTTCCGCGGCGATTTCAACCTTAGCGGCGCCATCAACGCAACCGACGTGGGGGCCGCGAAAGCGGCCGTGGGCACCGCGTTACCTGGAGCCCTCTCCAAGTAAACAATCGCTTGGATTGCTACTTTTATGATCACCAAAGCCTTGTTTAAGATCGGGGCCGGTAAGCAGGCTTCGCCCAGTCCGGACATCACCCAGAACTATCTCTACGGCGTGACCTGCCAGTCCGCGTTTCTTTGTTGGGCGGTCGGCCAGTTTAATAACGGCAACGGCCAGGGCACGCTGATCGAAAAGTGGATGGGAATGCATGGGCGTTTGTCAGTTCGCCAAACGTGGACACGGCGGTGAGTCTCGCAACCTCAGCGGCACCATCAATTCATCCGACGTGGGAGCCGCGAAAGTGGCCGTGGGCGCGGTGGTCCCGCAGCGCCGGTCGCGTTTAGCGATTCGGGCGTTCCCGCGTCAGCCGTCGTATTGCTCGTCGCTCACCTGCTCCATCCACTCCACGGCCTCGCCGTCGAGCGCTTCCTGAATGGCGATGTGCGTTACCGCCGTGGTGGACGCGGCACCGTGCCAATGCTTCTCGTTCGGCGGGAACCAGATCACATCACCGGGTCGAATCTCCGCGATCTTCCCGCCTTCCCGCTGCAACCGGCCGCAGCCCGAGGTGACAATAAGCGTCTGGCCTAACGGATGCGTATGCCAAGCCGTTCGCGCCCCGGGCTCAAAGGTCACGCTGGCGCAACGCACCCGCGCCGGCTCCGGCGCTTCGAAGAGCGGATCGATGCGCACCGTGCCGCTAAACCAGTCCGCCGGCCCGACGCCGGACGCTTGTGAACCATTTCGTCTGATTTCCATTTAAAGGGTTTATCACAAAACTACGCGGATCGCCTGCGCGACATCAGTCAACCTCGCTGCTAATGACCGCGGAAGGCCCGCGCCTCTCTTTGACAGCGGGGTTCCACCACCGACGTTGGGCCTATCATGGGCCATGAATCTCTGAAGGTGAGTCAGTAAACAAAGGAATAACGCTGTGGCCAAACCGAATTACTCCGGCGAAAAACGCCGCAAAGAGCTGGAGAAACAGAAGAAGAAGGAAGCGAAGAAACAGCGCAAGCTGGAGAACGCCGCCGATCCTTCGCTTAGCGACGACGCGGCCGGCAGTGACGAGCAAAGTCCCGCAGAGCCGTCGCTGTAGTACTCGCCAGCTTATCGTCGCGCGCTGGATCAGCCCGCCGCTGCGATCAACGCCGCGCTCGTCTCCCAGAGGCGCCCCGCTATTTCGGTGTCATAGCTCAACGGCGAAGAAGGCGCTTCCTTCTCCTTCAGGAAATAGCGCCCGCTCAGCACCGCGCACTCTGGATCGCTCGCCAGCCTGATCAACGGCCGCGCGCCGCGTTCCGCCGAGATCATGAAAGGCTGCGCCAGAAAAGTGAGCAGCCGCAGCACACCCCGAGTCGCCCCCCAGATGCCAGTGCGCACGACGCCGGGATGCAAACAATTCGCCGTCACCCCGCTGCCGTGTAGCCGCCGCTCCAGCTCGTGGGTATGGAGGACGTTCGCCAGCTTCGAGACCGCGTAAGCCCGGAACCCTTTGTAACTTTTCTCGCCCTGCAGGTTGTCGAAGTCGAGCGTCTGCAACATCCGATGCGCTTCCGAAGAAACCGTCACGATCCGCGCCGGCGCGCTGGCCACGAGCAGCTCCCGCAGTTCCTCCGTGAGCAGAAACGTCGCCAGATGATTGACCGCGAAAGTCCGCTCGATTCCATCCGCGGTCAGCTGGCGGTCCGCATTCACGCCGCCCGCATTATTGAGTAACACATCCAGCCGCGAGTGCCGCGAGCGCACCTCCGCCGCCAGTTCGCGTACTGCCCGGAGCGACGAGAAATCCGCCTGCAGAAACTCCGCCGTCCCGCCGCGCCGCCGAATCTCCGCCACCGCTGCGTCCCCGCGTCCGCGATCGCGCCCTGCCAGCAGCACCGTCGCCCCCATGCCGGCCAGCGCCGTCGCCGCCACGCGCCCGATTCCCGAGGTCGCGCCGGTCACAAGACAAACGCGGTCGCGCATCATCGGTTGGAGATCGCCCGCAAGATCGTTCGTCATTCCACGACTGGACGCAGTCCCGCCTCGAATGCAAAACCACTACAGAGGACACATAGCACACCGCGATTTCAGGCTATCGCACCGCTAAGAGTGGAACAATGTCTACCGCTACCCACGCCGGGAGCGTAGCGTTCCGCGAATGAATCTCGATCACCTCGCCGTCGGCTGGTTGCTGCTCATCTTTCTGGCCGCGGCGGCGGCGGTCTGGATCGCGGGGATTTACGTTTCAGACACGACGGATGTTCTTTCTCTGCGCCTCGGCTTGGGGGAAGCGCTGGGCGGCATGTTGCTCCTCTCGATCGTAACGAATCTGCCGGAGATCGCGATCACGGCGAGCGCGGCGCTGCATCACGAACTCGGGATCGCGATCGGGAATATCCTGGGCGGAATCGCGCTCCAGACCGTGGTGTTGGTCGTCCTCGATTTTTTCGGACTGGGGAAGAAAGACGGACTCACCTATCGCGCCGCTTCGCTCGGGCTGGTGTTGGAAGGGTTACTCGTGCTCGCTGTCTTGACGGTGGCGATCCTGGGCCATGAGCTGCCGTCGAGCTTGATCTATTGGAGGCTCACGCCAGCCACCGTGGGGATTGTGCTGGTGTGGTTGATCGGGCTCTATCTCGTGAGCAAAGCGCGCCAGGATCTCCCGTGGCAAAAAAAGGGCGAGGCGCCCGGCGGCCAGGATGCGGCGCAGGGGCACTCGAAGAACAAGAAGGGAAAAAAGATGAGCACGCGCCTGGCTCTCATCATTTTCCTGGCGGCGGCAGCGGTTACGCTGGCCAGCGGAGTCTCGCTGGAGCTAAGCGGCGAGGCGCTGGCGAAACACTTGGGCATGAGCGGCGTGATCTTTGGCGCCACCGTGCTGGCGGCGGCGACTTCACTCCCGGAAGTCTCCACCGGGCTGGCGTCGATCAAGTTGGGCGATTACAGGCTGGCGATGAGCGACATCTTCGGCGGGAATGCCTTCCTGCCGGTGCTCTTCTGCATGGCGACGCTGCTCTCTGGGCAAGCGGTGCTGCCGCAGGCGCAGAGCACGGACATCTATCTCACGGCGGTGGGGATGCTGCTGACGTGTGTCTATCTCTGCGGCCTGATCTTCCGACCGCGACGGCAGATTGCGCGAATGGGTATCGATTCGCTGGTCGTGCTCATCATATACGCGGTGGGAATCGCAGGATTATTCGCAATCGCGTCGGGCTAGGGAAGCCGAAGAGGAATCCGCCTGGGTCGGATCAGCAGATGAGCAGCAGGCGCGCGGGCTCGCCCGGCACCGTGGCGGGAGCGCGATGGATGCACGGCGGGACCGCGCTCCCGGGCCACTCCACCGCGATCCGCCAGAGCTGGCGGACCCCGAAGGAGTACGGCCGCGACCCCTCGGCGGCCGCGTAATGCAGGTCGTAGCAATGCTCATGCAGGGCGGCACGAAACGCGTCATCATCCGCTTCCGC
>JBDUAH010000134.1:0-6747 GCA_040004745.1 Chthoniobacterales bacterium
AGCCGAGCGGGGTCGGCTGGGCCATGAAGTGCTTTCGGAAAAGCTCTTCGTGTTCGATCAGGCCGCGCTCGAGCGGTTGCAAGATGACGCCTTGTTTTATCAGCGCTTCGGGGAGGGGATCGAGCCGCAGAAACGAATCGTCGGCAAAGACCAGTCGGCCAGCGCCCTGAGCGAAAGCGCGAGAGCGCTCGAGGATGTCGTCGCGTGCTTCGTCGTTAGGCGGCACCGCGAGGACAAACGGCTCTAAAGCAAGCGCGCCGACGTTGGAAAAACGCCAGGGTTGATCTTTCCGCGCTGGCATTGGCAGCGCCTGGAATTGCTTCCAGGCTTCCTCCTGACGCGAGAGGAACCAATCCGGAAGGTCGCGACCGAGACCTTCGGGCATGCCGGAGAGCAGCGCCGGAGCGGATTTATCCTGCGGCAATTCTACTTCCATTACATCTTCGAGAACGGCGCTCACTGTGCTCATAGCCGGGTGCGGAGTGGAGACGAGAACGGCGGCCCGGAAGACCGCCGTGTCTCGCTTTGCTCTGCGGGCGGACGTTAGCCGACAGACCCTTCCATCTCAAGTTCGATCAGGCGCTTCAGCTCGACGCTGTATTCCATCGGGAATTGGCGCACCAGATCATTGACGAATCCGTTCACGCTCAAGCTCATGGCTTGCGCTTCGGTCAGGCCCCGCTGTTGCATGTAGAAGATCTGCTCGGCCGAGACCTGGCTGACGCTGGCTTCGTGCTGCACCGCGTTGCCGGTGCCGCGGACGGTGATCGCCGGATACGTATCCGTGCGGCTGTTCGCGTTAATTAGGAGCGCGTCGCACTCGGTGTTGTTCTTGCAGTTCTTAAGATGCTTCGGGACATGGACGAGACCGCGATAGGTCGAGCGCCCGGTGCCGATACTGATCGATTTCGAGATAATGTTACTCGTCGTTTCGTCGGCGGCGTGGACCATCTTCGCGCCCGTGTCCTGGTGCTGGCCGTTGCTGGCGAGCGCAATCGAGAGGACTTCGCCGCGCGCTTTGCGTCCTTTTAAGACGACGCCCGGATATTTCATCGTGAGCCGGGAACCGATGTTACAATCGATCCACTTCACCTCGGCTTCTTCGTGCGCGATGGCGCGCTTGGTCACGAGATTGAAGACGTTAGCAGACCAGTTTTGGACGGTGATGTATTGGATCTTCGCGCCTTTCATGGCGACGAGCTCCACCACCGCGCTGTGCAACGTGGCGGTATTGAACTTAGGTGCCGTGCAGCCTTCCATATAGGTCAACTCCGCGCCTTCATCGACAATGATGAGCGTGCGTTCGAACTGTCCAAAATTCTCGGCGTTGATCCGGAAATACGCCTGCAACGGATGCTTCACTTTCACACCCGGCGGGACGTAAATGAACGAGCCCCCGCTGAAGACAGCGCTGTTGAGCGCGCTAAATTTATTGTCGCCGGTAGGAATTACTTTGCCGAACCACTTCCGAAAAATCTCCGGGTGATTCTTCAAGCCGTCGGCCGAACCGACGAAGATGACGCCCTGCTCGCCGACCGCGGCTTTGATGTTCGAATAAACGGCCTCGCTATCGAACTGCGCTTCCACGCCCGCGAGAAACTTCCGTTCCTGTTCCGGAATCCCCAGCCGTTCGAACGTGCGTTTCACGTCCTCCGGGACGTCGTCCCAACTGCGTTTCGGCTGGGTGCCGCCGCTCAGGTAATAGCGGATGTTTTCGAACACGATCGCCTCCAGATCCTTGCTCGCCCAATGCGTCGGCATCGGTTTGCTCAGGAAAGTCTTGTAAGCGTTCAGCCGGAACTCGCGGACCCAATCCGGGTCCTCCTTGATGTTCGAGATGTAGTGAATCGTGTCTTCGGTGAGGCCGACGCCCGCGTCGTTGACGTGCGTTTCCGGATAATTGAAATTGCCGGCGTTCCGTTCGATTTCGAGTGGTGATACTGCTTTGACCATAATGTTACCTTGTTAGGCGACGGCTGGTTCCGCGAGAATCTCGCGCACCCATTCGTAGCCTTTTTCTTCCAACTCCAGCGCCAAGTTTTTGCCGCCGCTGCGCACGATCTCGCCCTTCACCATCACGTGCACGTGATCCGGCACGATGTAGTCAAGCAGCCGCTGATAGTGCGTGATCAGAAGGACGCCGAGATTCGGTCCGCGGAGCGAATTCACACCGTTTGCGACCACCTTGAGCGCGTCGATATCGAGTCCGCTGTCCGTTTCATCGAGGACCGCGTATTTCGGCTCCAACATGGCCAGCTGCAAAATCTCGTTCCGCTTTTTCTCGCCGCCGGAGAATCCTTCGTTCACCGCGCGGGAGGTGAAAGAGCGATCCATCTCCAGCAAATCCATTTTCTCGTAAAGCCTGGCGTAATAGTCCGTCGCCTCGAGTTCTTCGCCTTCCGGCAAACGCGCCTGCACCGCGGCCCGGAGGAAATTGGCAATCGTGACGCCGGGAATCTCGTTCGGATATTGGAAGGCGAGAAAAATGCCCTGCCGCGCGCGTTCATCAGGCGCGAGCCCAAGAATATCCTGGCCATCCATTAACACCGAGCCACCAGTCACCGTGTAATCCGGATGCCCGGCGATGATCTTGGCAAGGGTGCTTTTACCAGAGCCGTTCGGCCCCATGATGGCGTGCACTTCGCCCTTCGGCACACTCAAACTGAGGCCACGAATGATCTCCTGCTCGGCGATCGTGGCACGTAAATCTTTAATCTCTAATTGGTCCATTTTGCGGGGGACCAACGTAGCCCGCTTTCCGTTCTTTTGCGAACGGCCTTTGACCGGAACCCGCGCTCCGCCCAGGAGTGGCGGCTACGTCACTGGCGCGCCGGCGACCGGGAGCTCGATCGCACCGTGAACGGCGCAGACGTCCTGCGGTTCAGAAAGTCCCCGGACCTCGACCCGCCCAAGGGGCTGCAAATCGAAATGCTCGACCAGAAGCGCAGCGACATTCTTCGTCACGATCAAGTCGGCGCCGAGATCCTTCGTCAGTTCCTGAAGTTTCCAGCAAATGTTTACGACATCCCCGATGACAGTGAATTCCATGCGCTGGGGAGAACCGATATTGCCGACCACGACTTCGCCTTGGTTCACCGCCATCCCGGCGCGCAGCTCGGGAAGCCCGCGCTCGCGCCAGCCGCGGTTGAGGCGTTCCAACTCGGAGCGCATCTGGAGCGCCGCGCGGACAGCGTTGGTGGTGTCGTTGCGGATGCCCTCGCTCTTCACATTTCCCCACACCGCCATGACGGCGTCGCCGACAAATTTATCCAGCGTGCCGCCGTGGCGGAAGACACAGCCCACCATGGCGCCTAGGTATTCGTTCAGCTGGCCGACGAGCTTTTGGGGATCCGTCCGGGCGCTGAAGGATGAAAAGCCGCGCAGGTCGGTGAAAAGAACGGCGACCGGCTTCATGACGCCGCCGAGCGCTTGCTGGAAGAGTCGAGGATTATCCAAGAGCTCCTGCACCACATTGCTTGAGACGTAGCGCTCGAGGGTGCGGCGAACACGCGTTTTCTCAAAGCGCTCCCAAGTAAAATCGCAGACCAGCCCGAGGAGCACGGTGACGTTCAACTCCAATAACCCGGGCAGAAACGGGATGTAGAGCGACAGGTGATTAAAGGCCAGTAACGCGGCCCAGACGTAGACCACGGCGGCACCGATAAGCGCCAGCAAACGCAACCAAGGCGACCGAATTCCCAGTGTCAGCAGAATGCCGAGAACCCCGGCGCCCGTCGTCACCCACATGACCGTGCCATGCGACATCTCGTCGACGAATTCGCCATGGATGGCGGCGTTCATTGCGTTCAAGTGCAGTTCCGGTCCTGGCATGGAACCGAAGGGCGTCGGAAGGTCGTCGTGTTGCCAATTTCCCTCCGCGCCCACGAGCACGATTTTCCCCCGGAAAAACTCACCAGATTGGTAGTTTCCCGTCCAGTATCGCGGGGCGAAAATTTCGAAAAGGGACCGTGGCGGGAAACCTTTCCGCGGGGGAGCGGTGTAGCGGATACGATGGGACCCCAGCCCGGCTGGAATTCGGTCGTTCAGCCCGGCTTTCTTCAAACCCGCCGCGCTCAGCGAAAGGAATATTTCTTCATCTGGCAGGACCAATCGATCATCCACTTGCGCGCCGGCGACTCGGAATTGTGCCGACCGGACTACCTCATCTTCGTCCGGCCAAAAGTTTGTGTAGCCGACACGGCTATCGATTGGTTTGGCCTCAGGAACAAGTGAATCGGCCGGACGCGTCAGGCCGGGAATTGCCACGGACGAATTATTATCTGTCGTGGACACGAAGTTGCTCCCGATTACCACACGCTCGCGATAGCGCTCCAATGCGTCGTGAAAGGGCCCGTCTCCCTCCGTGGCGGTGGGAAAGGTGAGATCAAAAACGACTGCCTTTGCCCCGGCTTCGATCAAGCGTTCCACCACCAGGGCATAAACCTCTCGCGGCCAAGGCCAGCTTCGCTCCATCAGGTGCAGGGCGCGTGTCGCCACCGGATCGCCTGCGGTCGAACCGATGAGGGTTTCGTCTTCGGCGTCCGCTTTTATCCCGACGGAAGCGGAATTGATCGCGAGGAAAACCAGGTCGGGATTGGGCGGCGCCGTTCGGCCTGAACGAGCAATCGCGTCGCGCAGAAGATTGCGGGCGTGGACGTAGCCGAAAGGAGCTGTGTGGTCGAGAAAGAATACCGCTAACAGCGATGTCGCCGCAATGCCGGAGACGATGGTGTAGCGCTTCCAAGGCATCCTTGGCGTGGAGCGGAAAGCGTGCCGTAGTAGTCTCGGATGCAATCGAGGCCAGGCGCGGCATGCGCTGTGCTAAAGCCACCTGCGTGGCCTCTCCCTTCCACTTCACTCTTTCGGCGGTGGCCCTTTTGGGGCTGAGCGGTGTTGCCGTTGGTCAGCAAGCACCTCCATTTTCCCCAGGATCAGATTTTAACGCTTACGGTTACGCTCTGGCGCAGAACGATTCCGCGATTGAACAAGCCCGCTTGTTTCGGGAAAGCGGATCCGCCCCGCGCCCCAGCGTTGACGCGAACGGCAATCAAATCGGCGAGACCACCGAGGCTTCTTCGTCGGACGACGACAGTTTTGGCGCGCAGGCCATTCTGAAAAATCAGGAGCGCCCACGTCCGTACATCGTCACCGGCGGCATCTCCCTTTTTCATACCGACAACGTCGCCCTGACCCGGACGGGAACACGCGCTGATGAATTTATCGTGGCGGACGCCAGTTTGGGGTGGTCGCCTAAACTCGGGAATAACTTGGAAGCGACGTTCGGCCTGCATACGGCGCTGTTCCGGTATTTCGACACCGCGGAGTTGGACTTTGAAAACCTCGGCGCCACTGCGGGCCTGGCTTGGAGCCCGCCCGCGTTGCGAGGATTTACGCTCTTTGGTCGGTATGATTTTACCGAACTGCTCAGTACCGGCGGCGATCAGATCTTGATGGAACACACGCTCACTCTCGGTTTACAGAAGGCTATCGCCTTTGGCCGGTCGCATGGGGTGACGTTCGGCCTGCTCGGCGTGGCAGGATTCTCCGATCCGTCTGCCGCCCAACGGGACCAACTTGCCGCCTTCCTCGCCTACCACATCCAGCTCACGAGAAACTTGGAAGCCGACCTGCTCGCCCGTCCTGCCGTCCATTTCTACAACGCCGGCGGTCGGACCGACTTCAACCAGATCCTCAGCGGCAGTCTGCGCTATCGCTTCAACTCCTGGGCAGAGGCGAACGCGTTCCTCAGCTACGGCTGGAACCGATCCGATAAATCCGTGTTCGACTACGACGTCCTGACGGCGGGCGGAGGAGTCGCGTTCACGATTCGATTCTAGAGATTATAAGGAACGGCATAGGCAATGCTTAGAATTCTACCGCAAGGCGCACCCATGAAAACGACTTTCCTTATCCTATTTGGCCTCTGTCTTTGCGTAAGCACCCTCGCGGCCGGCCCTTTACAAGAGGCGCGCATCAATCGGATCATCAACGACGTCTCCGTTCTGGACCCCGCGAAAGGCGCGCACAAAGCCGCGCTCCAAGAAGTCATCAAAAACGAAATCGGCGTGAAGACGGGGATCAAGTCCCGCTCGGAGCTGCTTTTTCAGGACGAAACACTGACCCGCCTCGGGCCGGACAGTTATTTTAGTTTTAAACCCGGCACGCGCGACATGGCCCTGGAAAAAGGCACGATGCTCTTGCAGGTGCCGAAAGGTCTTGGCGGCGCCAAGATTCACACCGCGGCTGTGACCGCTTCCATCACTGGGACCACCATCATGCTGGAGCATGTCCCGGGAAAACTCCTCAAGGTGCTCGTGCTGGAAGGCAGCTTGCGCATGTCGGTCAACGGCACTTTTGGCGACTCGCTTCTCCTTCTCCCCGGGAAGATGGTGATCATGAACCCGCACGACAAACACATCCCGGAACCGGTTTCGGTCGATCTGAAAAAGATCGTGCAAACTTCATCGCTGGTTCGCATGTCGAAGGAGAATGGGACTGGCGTGATCACGGCGTCCGTTCCGAGCATGGACCTCATCCAGCACGAAATCGATCTGCAGGGGAAGGAAAAGAACGGTCACCAACTCGTGGATACCAATCTCATTATTCCCGGCGGCGGATCCAATGTCGTCATGGCGGGAGATGATCTGGACGAACAGATCGAGAAACGCCACAACGTCGGCACTCCTATCCTGCTGGCTTCCAATCCAACCTCGACGCCAGTCCCAGTCTTGTTTCCTCCAAGCGTTC
>JBDUAH010000135.1:0-6716 GCA_040004745.1 Chthoniobacterales bacterium
ACGGAGGCGATCCGGAGAGCGTAAAGTTCTGTCACCGTCTCGGGCTCGACTACGTAAGCTGCAGCCCGTTCCGGGTGCCGATCGCCAAGCTCGCCGCCGCGCAGGCGGCGGTGACTATGAGTTAGAGTTGGTGCGGCTAATCTTCTAGCGACCATCGCCTAACCAGTCATTACTTGAGTTTATTCTTCCGTCTCATCTCGGGCAATTTGTCTTTCATGGCGACGAGCTGGTCCCGCATCGAGACCAAGCCATCGCGTATCTGCCGGTAATTGTCGGCGGACTTATTCTTGGGCGTGAAGCCGTTGTCGTGCGCCGTGTCCCAGGCAAGGGCGTGGTTGATTTCGGCGATCCACAGATCGGGCTGGCTGCCTGCGTATTCATTGATGGGACGACCGATCACTTCGGAAAGCGAAGCGAACACCGCCGGGTCGCCGTCGCGCGGGAGATTTGGATTCGCGGACAAGTAGTAGCGGTAGCGAAGCTGGCCGACGTAGAACCAAAAGACCGCTTCTCGTTTCGTGGCCGCGTCCGCGAAAAGCTTGGCGGCAAGCTCGTAATAGGCCGCGGGATGTTTGGCTTCGATATTTTCCTTGAGCTGCGCCGGGGTTTGCGCGGCCAGATTGCCTGGTTGCGCAGTGACCGGATGGACGAGCAGAACTGCCGCCGCGAGAAGGAAAAAGAGTTTTCATAGGTAAAAGAATCCTGCACAAGGTGGATCGTTTCTAACGACCTTCATGTTGGTCAAGCCTAAGAATATTTTCTGCGATTCTGTTTGCCAGCACGGAGAACCAACTCCCTACCGGAGAAACTCGTTAGGTTCGGCCAGGCTAAACCCGGGGGTGTGCTCGGCGAAGTGGCGCAGCCAGAAGGCATGTCCGGCGCCGAAGACGACCAAGACGCGGTCACCAGGCTTCGCGATCTGGGTCAGCTTGGCGAAGATCTTGGCGTTACGCAGATACCAGGCGGCGTTCAAATCGGCCCCGGGTTGCTCCTTCTGGTCGCCCAGTGCGAGCAGGCCATAGTAGAAGTCGTCTTGATCCGCCCGGACCCGGGCCGGCTCGTTCATCTGGGCAAGCAATAAACGGATTGGGGTGCTTTTTTGCGCGGCCTCCTGGGCTTTCATCTGCTTCTCTACCGCCTCTTGCATCCGGTCGAGCGCTGCGGTCTGGTGATGAGTTTTGGTGTAAGCCTGCACCCTATCGAAGGGAAAATAGTCGATGGTGTCGCTCTGTTCATCGATGCCGTAGACCGTCTTCTGGCCCAGACGATGAGCTAAACGGTAGGCGATCTGCACGCGCTCGTCGGGGTTGGTGGTTAGTTTCGCGGGTGTGAACTCGACGTATTTTTGCGAGCTGTAATCTGGTCGATCGGAGAGCGCCTCGATCGCGATCTTGGTCGGCTTGAATTTCGCGAGACGCGCCGCGATCTCGTCGAGTTCGCGCTGGCGCTCGCTGGTGAGGACGTTCTCGGCTTTCATGTTGTGCAAATCCATTCCCGGATTGGCGAAATGGTAGGTGCCGAGAATCATGATCTCAGCCGGAGCGGGCGTGGGTGACGGACTCTGCGCGAGCAGCGGACCGCTGGCGGCAAGGAGAGGAAAGCAAAGCAAGAGAAGGATCTTCATGTAGGTGTGGATAGGATGCGATAACCGCGGCCGGCAGATTCATGTTTTTGCAGCAAGGCGTCTTTTTTTGTCGTGAATGCCGGCAAAACGGCGCCCTTGGGAAACGGGAAAAATCGTCAGAGCTTTCCATTGACGCGATCTTAAGCCTTTGCGAGCGGCCTGCTGACGGACGAGAGCGGCGGGAAAGTGCTGGCGCCTTACACTGGCGACACCACGAAAGCCGGTCGTGCAGATCGAGCGATTTTGCTCGGGATCAATGGCTGTATGCAGTTTTTCAACGAGAAAGGAGCTGAGGTTGGTGGTTAATCGCTTGTCGGGTTTTATTCACGCTTCAGGATGCTCAGATGTTTCCCAACTCCGGTCGGCGACGGGATCGCGCCCTTCATCGAAGTCGATGTGGTCGATGAGAGTCTCGATGGAGCGCGCGGCAAGAGAAATATTTCCTCAGTATTTGCACACTGACCCACACACTCACCGGAATGACACTAAGATAAGACAAGTTAATCTGTGCTCGGGCGCATGCCTAATACTTGTGCTCGGCCGGATCTTCTTTCTCGCCTAACTTTTCAGCCCGAAATACGGAGTTTTATCGGAGCTCTTGGGACGTCGCCCGTTTTTTCATGAGGCTTCTGCCATTCCAACGAAATGAAACATCTCGGACATTAAGCTCTTGCGCATCGACCCGTCGGACCGCAAGATCACGTCGCCATGAGTCGTCACGAGAAAATCCGGGCGTTAATCGCGACCGCATTGGGCTTCGCGTTTCTCTTCGCTCTGGCCCTGGCGGCCTCGCCGCAACTGCACGCCCGTTTCCACTCTGACGCCGGCAACGTTCATCACGAATGCGCGGCCACGCTCATCGGCACCGGCAAATACCAGCAGGCGGATGCGCCGCCTGCGGCGGTCGCCCCGCAGGCTGCGGTCTTTTTCGCTTATATCCCGGCGTTCGCTCCCGTTTGGGTGGCTGCGCCTTTTCAAGGCGCGCACATCTTCGCGCACGCGCCACCGGCGCTCTCCTAGCGTTTCGTCGCGCACCCTTTTCTGACCGGGTTCGCCGAGTGGCGGGCTTGGGTCTGGAAAGATCGGCGCGACCTGCGCAGGCATTGATTCGTTAGGCCATCACCTGTCGTGGTGCGCCTTGTCCCTGTCCTTTCAATCCAAATGCAACCAGGAGAAAACTATCTTGAAATTTACCATACTTCTATCTGCGCTCCTCAGCAGCGCATCCTTCGCGACCGCGCAGGTCGCCCCTTCCCCTAGTCTCTCAGCTACGCCCGAGGCTGCCGCCGGTGCTCCGGCGGAAGCCGCCCGCATCGTCGTGACCGGTGGTGAAATCGAGCGCAGCTCGGTCGATACGGCTCAGCCGGTCACCGTGCTCAACGGTGATCAACTCAAACAAAAAGCAGCCGTAACGTTGGGTGACACTTTGCGCGATGAGCCCGGCGTGGCCGGGAGCGGGTTCACCGCGGGCGCGAGTCGTCCCATCATTCGCGGGCTCGATAATAATCGCGTCCGTGTGCTCAACAACGGCACGGAAGTCTTCGACGTTTCGAACCTGAGCCCGGATCACGCTCCCAGCGTGAGCACTTTGCTCAGCGAGGATATCGAGATTGTGCGCGGGCCAGCCACGGTGCTCTTCGGCTCAGGCGCGATTGGCGGCGTCGTCAACGTCGTCGATAACCGCATCCCGGTGGAGGCGCCGCCGAATCCTTTCAGTGGGGAATTCGCCGGTCGTTACGGGAGCGTGGACGACGAACGCAGCGGCGCGGGGTCGCTCACCTTCGCGGCCACTCCGCACATCGTCCTGCACGTCGATGGCTCGCTCCAATACACCGACGATCGCGACGTGCCGGGCTTTGCCCTCGACCAACGCATCCGCAGTTTGCTCACTCCCGCGCAGGCGGCGGGGCGTGGCTTTGGTCAGAATCCTGAAGGAACCGTTCCGAACACTTATGTCGAGACTCAGGACTTTGGCGTGGGCGGCTCCTATGTCTGGGACAAGGGCTACATCGGAGCTTCTTACGGGCAGTTCTGGTCGAGCTACGGCGTGCCAGATGACCCGGAAGTGGATGATCCGACGGTATTACCGGACCGCGTTCATCTCGAAGTGAACAAGAAGCAGGGGAACGTCCGCAGTTCCATCGTGGACCCATTTCCGGGGATCAGCACGATGAATTTCAAATTCGTTTACACGGATTACGAGCATCAAGAAATCGATGGCGACACGGTCGCCTCGACCTTCGATACCAGCGGCGTCGATTCGCGTTTGGAGTTTGTCCACAAGCAGATTGGTCCTTTCGAAGGTTCCATCGGCGGACAATTCTTCCTGAAAGACCTTTCAATCCTTGGTCCCGATGCGTTTCTCCAACCGACCCGCACCATCCAAGGCGCGGCCTTTGCTTTCGAAGAGACGAAAGCCGGGCCGGTCACGCTACAATTCGGCGGCCGGGTCGAATACGACCATCTCGAGATCGATAGCACCGATCCCACTTTGACTTCGCTCACATCCCCGAGCCAGCAGAATCCCGACTTCATACCGTTGAGCGCGGCCCTCGGTGTGATTTATCACTTCGACGAGGATTGGGAACTGGCAGTCAACGGCACCTTCTCCGAACGCGCCCCGACCGCAGAGGAACTCTTCGCCCGCGGTGGTCATGACGCGACCTTTCAGTTCATCGTCGGCGACCCGAATCTAGATGTAGAGATTAGCCGCAGCGTAGACGTGAGTCTGCGCAAGAAATCCGGCATCGTCACTGGCAGCATCAGCGGCTTCTACAATAACTTCAAAGACTACATCGACTTCACGCCCACGGCCGATTTCGACGGGGGCCTGCGGGTTTTCAACTACACGCCGAAAAACGCGGAGTTCTTCGGGGGCGAAGCGCGGGTTGACTTCCATCTTCTGCCGCTCAGTATCACGCGGATCGCGGATAACACCGTGAGCGATCCGAAGTCGGTCAAGAACGTGGTCATGGGGCAAACCACCCAGGCGGAAAAAAATCCCAACGATTTCTATCTCCGGCTGCAGTCGGATTACGTCCACGCGGAAGATGCTGATACCGGCGAGCCGCTGCCGCGGATAACTCCATTCCGTTATAGCGCGTCGCTCAACTACGATAGCGAGAGTTGGACGGCGAGCATCGAAGGCCAGCGCGTCTCGCGACAAAATCGGGTCGCGCAGTTCGAAACTTCGACGCCCGGTTACACCTTCCTGAATGCCAGCGTGGGCTACAAATTCCGGGTCGGCCGCACGATCAACAACGTCTACGTTCGCGGTGAGAACCTAACGAACGAAGAAGCGCGCGATCACACCTCGTTTCTGAAAGAGGTGCTGCCGCTGGCCGGTCGCGGCGTCATCGTCGGGCTGCACACCTCGTTCTAAAGGCTTCTGACGCGGACAAACCACGGGCAGCCTGATCCCAGTGCCAAGCTGCCTTGCACTTGCCCCGTGGACAGAAGGTGCGCTCAGCGCGTGCGAACATCGTTTCTTGCGACGCTGAGCGCTCCCTTGGAAGGCTCCCATATGGCCCTGCCAGGTTTCGCAACTGATCCCGCGGCCATACCACGCGCGATCGTGGAATCATCCAGATGAGATTGCGAATCATCTGATGGCGCGTCTTTATCGCGACATCGTGGAGAGATTGCGCGCGACGGGGATTCCTAAAGAGGCGGAGAACGCCTGGATTCAGTTCCCTCACAACCGGCGTCTCTGGTCGGCAATCATCACGAGGGATTGAACCGCTCGGATCGGCAGCAACCGCTCACCAAAGTTGCATTCCCTGATTGCGGCTTCGTGGAGGTGGACGCTGCCCTCAAGGCTGGCAACAAATTGAAAGCTCTTTATAAGAGCGCCTGCGGCGCGGGATTGGAAGGGCACTAAGTTAAGGGCGATTTGAGAGGCATTCGTGTTCGTTCTGCCGTCCCTTTGGGGACTCGACCCTTTTTCTCATTGGTGACCCCGCAATAAATTGCAGGGCTATTGTCGAAACCTCCTTGGTGTTCGGGGCGCAACGAAATAGCCCACCAGATCACTGGTGGGTCTGCCATGGAAGAGGGAGGCCAAGTCCCGCCAGGGACGGTAGAGCCTTTACCCTATCTTAACTTAGCTTAGCGCCATTCGGGTCAGAAGGGTGTTGCATCGTCCCGACCGGAGTGGACCATCTACATGTAATATTTTATGATGCGGCGAGACCTGCGCCGATCGCGGGCCGGTTTGAACCGGCTCTTTGAGTTTCGAAGCCCGCGACCCGGCCTCTCAGATCACTGCGTCTCCCCGGGAGCGGCGCGTCCAGCTTGTCCGCAATGCACTGGTCGGCCGACTTTTTCCCGATGGCCTTCCGAAGGCTTCACGGTGAAGGGGGAAGAAAGGGATGAAGGCGGAAGGGCACCGCACTTGGTTACCGTGAACTCGGCGATGCGATCGTGATCGAAGGCTGGCCAGTGCTGTTCTTGCTAGCGAACGATCATCTGCTCGCGGAAGCGATAGGCGAAGCGATGTATCACTCGACCGCATAAAGGGGTCTATCGAGTAACTAGCTTTAACGCGGCCTGATCGTCGCTTGGCCTCTCACGCGAGGCCGTGGTTTGCCCGTGCCAGGCCACCGGACGAAACAACCCCCGAGCCCACGCTGCGCATCGCGAAGCGGCTACAAAAGGATCGTGCTGCGCGCCCAGCCGGTGCGCGGCACGGGCGTGAGCATCTCCTGGTCCATCTGCAAGTTGCGCAGGTGGGCGGACTCGTCTGCGCCGGGCGCGACCGGGGCGAGGTCTTCGTTCGGCGGAATAGGCGGCAGCTCCTGGTGCTCGAGATTCTCGTAACGTTTCCGCACTTCTTCCGGCACCCGGGCGCGCTCCGCCTCGGTTTCGATTGGTCCCTGGAAAATAAGTTTACCGGCCGGGTCCTTGGCCGTGAGTACACGCTTTCCGGAGACGGTCTCGAGCCGCAGTTCGCCTTTTTCGTCGGAGTAGACAATCTGCGCCTTGCCCATGTCGACATGGGTCGCTTTCACCGTCCCGTCGTCGGTCGTGATGACGCGCAACTTCCGCGCGGCTTCGCGCGCCTGCTCGCCCGCGCGCGCCGCATCCTTGCGGG
>JBDUAH010000136.1:0-6701 GCA_040004745.1 Chthoniobacterales bacterium
GATTACGAAATCATCTTTGTGGATGATGGTTCGACCGACGCGACGATCGCGCGGATCGCGCCTAACGAGCATGTCCGGGTTTTACCGTTCGCGCAGAACGCCGGCCAAAGCGCAGCTATGTATGCGGGCTTGCATGCGGCGCGTGGGGCGGTAGCGGTTTTGATCGATGGCGATTTGCAGAACGATCCCGCGGATATCCCGAAGCTGCTGCGCGAGATCGACGCGGGCGCGGATTTGGTCTGCGGCTATCGCGCGCAACGTAAGGACACGACCGTGAAACGCATCACCAGCCGGGTCGCGAATTTTGTGCGTAGCCGGTTTACCAAGGATGGCGTGCGGGATACCGGTTGCACCTTGAAAGCGATGCGGCGGGAATGCATCGGCATGCTCGTCCCGTTTAAAGGCATGCATCGGTTCATTCCGGCGCTGGTGAAAGGCGGCGGTTTTCGCCTCGTGGAGGTTCCCGTGAACCATCGTCCGAGGCAATTCGGCGTGAGCAAATACGGGCTCGGTAATCGAGCCGTCCGCGCGACGGTGGACATGTTCGGCGTGCGCTGGCTACTTTCCCGACAGTTGAGTTACAAGATGAAAACGCCTAACGATTGACGCTCGCTGCTGTCATCCCGAGCCGCGCAGACGGTCGAGGGATCTCGCATCGGGTCTAGAGCGGTCCGAATCGCAAACGGGCTTCAGGACGACTTCTCTGCGTGGCACGACTTCTCTCGACAGGGATTTGCATCCGCGTTTGTGAGATCCCTCGACCGTCTGCGCGGCTCGGGATGACGGTCGTGCGCCGAGACTAGCTCGGAATCGGTTCGGGCTCGGCGGCGGGTTCGACCCATTTGCCGTGCTCCCGGATCAAGTCCTGTAAGCGATCGACTGCTTCCGCTTCGGGGATGTTGAACTTCACCGCGGTCTTGCCGACGTAGAGATTGATCTTGCCCGGCGCTCCGCCGACGTAGCCGAAATCTGCGTCGGCCATTTCCCCGGGGCCGTTCACGATGCAGCCCATGACCGCGATCTTCACGCCTTTGAGGTGGAGCGTACCGGCTTTGATGCGTGCGGTGGTGGTTTGGAGGTTAAACAAGGTCCGTCCGCACGACGGACAAGCGACGTAATCCGTTTTAAAAATGCGTGTCCCCGCCGCTTGCAGGATGTTGTAACTCAACCGGAGCGCTTGACCGGGAGATTCCTCGCCTTGAACGAGAATCGCATCTCCGATGCCGTCGCAGAGAAGCGAGCCGATGTTGGTGGACGCGATCAGCAGCGTCTCTAAAAAGTCGGCCCCGGGCCTCGCTGCCGTGAGCGTGTCCTTGAGCAAAATGGGATGCAGCGGATTCGCTTTCGCGGCCAGCAAACGGAAGGCCGCGATGACCGGCAGATCGAGGCCATCCTGAACGGTGATGAGCTTAGCCGCGCTTTCGCGGTTGAGGTGCTCGATCTGTGCATCATCACGCGGATCGATTTCCACGACGCCAGCCTGCTCGTAAACGATCTCGGGTTTGTAATCGCCCATTCGATCGACTTTGTGGGCGATTTTCTGGAAACTCGTTTGCCGTACGACCACGCGCACGATCTCTTCGCCGCCGAGTGCAATCTCACCGGTAATTCCCGGTAATTCGATCTTCTGCGAAGGCCGCCGCTGATACGAAAACGGATCGTAGGAAAGTTGAACGTTGGATGTTGGACGTTGGACGTTGGACGTTTTCCGAAGCAACGAAACGAGCGCCTTGGCCACCGGAATTTCGTGAACGCTATCCTCCGTAAGCGAAACGCGAATCGTATCCCCGATTCCATCCTCCAAAAGTGACCCGATCCCGATCGCGCTTTTGATTCGGGCATCTTCGCCTTCGCCGGCCTCGGTCACGCCGAGATGGATCGGATAATTCCAATCCGATCCCTCCTTGTTCAGGCGCGCCACCAACAATCGATAGGCGTTGATCATGACCTTTGGGTTGCTCGACTTCATCGAGAAAACGAAAGCGTGGTAATCGAGATCGCGCGCGATGCGGGCAAACTCGAGCGCGCTTTCGACCATCCCGAGCGGCGTGTCGCCGTAGCGGTTCATGATGCGATCGGAGAGCGAGCCGTGGTTTGTCCCGATGCGCATGGCGCGCCCGTGTTCCCTGCAATATTTTACCAGTGGCGAAAAACGCTCGCGGATGCGCTCCAACTCGGCCGCGTACTGCTCGTCGGTGTATTCGAGAATCTTGAACTTCTTCGAGTCGGCGTAATTGCCGGGATTGATCCGCACTTTCTCGACCCATTTCGCCGCTTCCATCGCCGCGTCGGGTTTGAAATGAATGTCGGCTACGATCGGCACCGCGCAGCCGCGCTCGCGTAAGCCGGCGACGATATGCTGTAAATTCGCCGCGTCTTTTACCGTCGGCGCGGTGATGCGCACGATCTCGCAGCCGACCTCCGCCAGCTCGATCGTCTGCGCGATGGACGCCTCCGTGTCCATGGTGTCGCAAGTGATCATGGACTGAACGCGGATCGGATTCGATCCGCCGACACCGACGTTGCCGATGGTGACTTCGCGGGTGGCGCGGCGCTGATAGGAAAGCGGATTGTCGCAGTAACTCATTCAAGGAAGGGGTGGTGGCTCGACCACCACCGCGGTGCCGTAACACAGGACCTCGGTGACACCATCCATCACTTCGGTGGCGTCGTAGCGCAAGCCGATGACTGCATTGGCCCCGAGCGCGCGCGCATGTTGCAGCATTTGCTCGAGCGCGTCCTGGCGCGTCTTTTCGCACAGGTTGGTCAGAATAGTGATGTTCCCGCCGACCAATGTTTGCAGGCCGGCTCCGATGGTGCCGAAAATCGAGCGCGAACGAACGATGATCCCGCGGACTACGCCTAACGATTTAACGACTCGATGGCCGGGCAACTCAAACCCGGTAGTAGTCATGGCTGCGTTCATAGTGCCGGCAAGGTAATGAAACTCAGGTGCCGGGTGCACCGTCTTTCTCAGGGTGCCGGGCTGGCTTCGACTTCGGTCTGCTGGTTTTTCGCATCCGATTTTCCACGCGGGAAAAAGTCGCCAATGTCGAAGAAGCTGACGTAAGCCATGTAGCCAATGATGAGAACGGCGCAGCCGGTCTGCACGAACTCGAGAATCTTGATGTTCACCGGTTTGCGCCGGATCGACTCGATGATGGCGAGGACGATGTGGCCGCCATCGAGCACAGGAATCGGCAACATGTTCAGGATCGCGAGGTTGACGTTCAAGATCACGCTGAACCAAAGCGCGAGCTGCCAGCCGCGTTCGCTTTGGAAGAGGAGATAATAAATGCGGCCGATGCCGACCGGGCCGCTGAGATGCTGGAGTTTAACGTCGGACTTTGGCGAGGCCACTGCGCTGATCGTGCTCAGCGTGCTGGTGATGCTGTTATAGACCTGCTCGATCGGGCTCGGATGCGCGAGCGACATGCGGCCCGCATTATCCCACGCAATACCGATGCGAGGCGTCGTCTCTTTCTCCATGATCTTCGGCTGCAAGGTCGGTTCGAGCAGTTTGCCATCGCGCATCACCTGCAGGGTCAAAGGGGTCTGACCGTGCGCTTTGATGTAGTCCGAGAGCGCCGCGGGCGTGTAGATCTTGATGCCGTTGTAGCCGACGATAATGTCGCCGGCTTTCAGGCCGGCTTCGGCGGCCGGCGTGTTCGGTTGGACTTCCTCGATGATGGGCGTTTGTGCGGGCGCGATCAGGACTTGGCGCACGCTCTTCCGGCGCCAGCCGCTGGTTTGCGCGATGTAGGGCTTTACCTGGAAATCCATCACCGCGCCGTTGCGATCCACCTTAAAAGGAATGGTCGCGCCTTCACTCCGGACCACGCCCCAGATGACGCTATGATTCATGCCCGAGAATCTCGTCACCGGCTGACCGTCCACTTCGAGAATTTTGTCGCCGGCTTGCAGACCCGCTTGGGCTGCGGGCGAATCGACCTGCACGTAGCCGATCACGGTCGTCGTATCCGCCTCGCTCACCGGATGACCCACTAGCCAGACGATGCCGGCAAAGAAGAACGCCAACAGGATGCTGAAAACCGGCCCGGCGATCGCGACGATGATTTTATCCAGCGCGGAAATCGGCGGTAGCGTCTCGCGATCCATGTCCGCTTCGCCTTCGATGATGTCCATCGGCGCGAGTTGCGGCAGTTTCACAAAACCGCCCGCGGGGATGCTGCCCAGACTGTAGAGCACGCCGCCGATCTTTTTCTGCCAGATCGGTTTCCCGAACCAGATACCGAACTGCTCGATAAACAGGCCGCGCCATTTCGCCGCGAGGAAGTGGCCGAGCTCGTGGACGGCAATGAGAAGGTTAAAGAGGACGACGACCTCGAGGACAATGAGTGCGATGCGAAGAGCTGGAATCATGCGGAGGATCAGGAGTTAGTGGCTGCCAAGCAAAGCCGCGGCCTCGGCGCGCGCCCATTGATCGGCGGCCAATATCGCATCGAGGGAAGCGTCCGCAACGGAGGCGTGACGATTCATGACCTGCTCGACCAGCGTCCAAATTCCGGGGAACGAGAGGCGATCGGCGAGGAACGCAGCGACGGCGATTTCATTCGAAGCGTTCAAGACAGCAGGGAGGGTGCCGCCGGTCTCGCCGGCTTGGCGAGCGAGGTTGAGCGCGGGGAAATCGTCGTAGCGCGGCGTCGCGAAATCGAGGCGGCTAAGCTGGCCGAAATCGAGCGGGCGGAGGGAATTGGGGACGCGCTCCGGCCACGTCACGGCGTATTGAATCGGGAAACACATGTCCGAGTGGCTCAACTGCGCGAGGACGGAGCCGTCGGTAAATTCGACCATTGAATGCACGATGCTCTGTGGGTGAACGACCACGTCCACGCGCGCCATCTCGACGTTGAAAAGCCAGCGCGCTTCGATCATTTCAAGGCCTTTGTTGAACAAGGTGGCGGAATCGATCGTGATCTTGGGGCCCATTTCCCAAGTTGGGTGCTTGAGGGCCTGGGCTTTTTTGATGGAACGGAAGTCCGCTGCGGGAGTTTCGCGGAAGGGGCCACCGGACGCGGTCAGGATCAGTCGGCGGACATCGGAAGCGCTCCCTTGCAGGCATTGGAAGATTGCGTTGTGCTCACTATCCACCGGCAAAACACGAACACCCTTCTCTGCCGCAGCGCGCATGACAATCTCACCCGCCATCACGAGAATCTCCTTACTCGCCACCGCCAGATCCTTCGCCGCCTCAATCGCCGCCAGCGCCGGCCGCAAGCCGCCCGTCCCGACCACCGCGATGAGCACCATGTCCGCGTTCGTCAGCGTGGCGATCTCGCACAGCCCTTTCTCGCCCGCGAAAATCTGCGGTTTGTAGTTCAGTTTCGCGCGCAGTTCGTCGAGCTTCGATTCGTCCACCAAGCAAACCGCTTCGGGGCGAACTGCGTTGGCTTGCTCGGCTAACTTCGTGGCGCTGCTGTTCGCGGCTAGGCCCACGATTTCCATCCGCTCCGGGATGTCGCGGGCGACCTTGAGCGCGCTATCGCCGATGGAGCCAGTCGCTCCGAGGACGACGATGCGTTTACGCTTCATGCTAGGGAGAGCCTCACACAAAGGACACAAAGGTTCACAAAGAAAAGAATTGGGAGACAGCCGACTGCGGAACTTTGGGTCGCGTAGTGGTCTTTGCGTGAGGCAAAACTCAGGAGACGCGCACCACCAAACGTAGATAGAAGAACAACAGCGGCGCGGTGAAGAGCAGACTGTCGACCAGATCGAGCGCGCCTCCGATGCCAGGTAAAAAATTACCAGAATCCTTCACGCCCGTGCTGCGTTTCACGATCGACTCCGCGAGATCGCCAATCACCGCGGCGAAACCCAGCAGCAACCCGAGCACGGTCGCGTGGGTCCAGGTTAAAGCGGAGAGATAACCCGGCATGAGCCACAACATTCCCCAACTGGCCAGGAGCGAGAAAAAGAGAGCGCCGGCGAATCCTTCCCAGGATTTCTTCGGGCTGATGTGCGGCACCATCATGTGTTTGCCGATCAGGCTCCCGGTAAGATACGCGCCCATGTCGCTGAATTTCGTGATCGCGATGAGATAGAGCACGTAGAACTGCCCCATCACCGCGCCGTCTGGCGAGCGCGGCACCACGTAAACGATTTTGGTGAGGAAATTGAAGAGCCAGAGCACGTAGAGCAGGCCGAAAAGCGTGTAAGCCATCGTGCGCAACGGGGCATCGTCGCGCAGGCTGGTAAACATTTGCCGCGCAAAAACCGTGAGCAAAAAACCGAGCAGACACGCCATCTCGAAATCGTAGGATTGCGCCGGCCCGATGGTGGAGAAATAATAAAAGCTGCCGCAGAGCATGATCGCGCCGCAGACCATGGCGGTCATCTTGAAATTCGGCAGACCTTTGTGGTCGAGCATGCCGTAGAACTCCCAGAGCGTGAGCAACCCGAGCGCAGCGATCAGACCGAAGAACGCGTATTCGTAGCCGGAGAAAATGATGACGAGGGCGACCGACCAAAGCGCGATCGTGCTCGCAAACCGGAAGATGAAAGTCAGCTTCGCCGTGACTGGCTTGGGCTGGGCTCGATCGACTGGCGCGGACATTAGCCGCCTACCATCTTAAGAGGGATCGGGGTTGTCCACAGATTACGCATATTTTCACCACTTCAGATCGGGAGCGTGAAGACAAAAATGTGCGGAAGTCTGCGTAATCTGTGGACGAATATCT
>JBDUAH010000137.1:0-6624 GCA_040004745.1 Chthoniobacterales bacterium
ACACTCCGCTGGAGGATTACCCGGTCTTCCATCTCACCGCGATCACGCATCGGCGCGATGCGGTTTATCCCGCCACTATCGTGGGCATTCCGCCGATGGAGGATTTCTACATCGGCGATGCGAGCGTGCGTGTCTTTCTGCCCGTCTTCAAAATGAACTTCCCGGAGATGGTCGATATGACGCTGCCGCCGGAAGGTGTTTTCCATAATCTCGTCTTCGTCAGCATCCGGAAGCAGTATCCGTATCAAGCTTTCAAAATCATGCACGGCCTCTGGGGTATGGGGCAGATGATGTTCAGCAAATACATCATCGTGGTGGACGAAGACTGCGACGTGCACAACACCAGCGAAGTCCTCTTTCGCCTCTGCGCGAATACCGATCCCGCCCGCGACAGCACCATTATCCGCAATCCCAGCGACTCGCTGGACCACGCCCCCAGTTCGCAAAACATCGGCTCGCACATGGGCTTCGACGCCACCCGGAAATTGCCCGGGGAAAATTATCACCGCGAATGGCCCGAGCTGGTCAAGATGACCGAGGAAGCGCAACGCCTGGTCGATGCGCTACAGAAGAATTGCAGGTAGCCGAAGACGGACCACCACCGCCCTCACCGAAACTGTTTCGACATCTGCGATCGCTCAGCTTATTTTATCGTCGTGGCCGAAGACACAGACTCCACTCTCCTCCAGACCGTCCACGCTCTTCCGGCGGAAGCGCAGCGTGCCGTGCTCAGCTATGCGCGCTTCCTGCACGAGGAGGAAGAGCGAAGCCGCATCCGCGAGGACGAAGCCGGCTGGGAGCACCGCTTTCAGGATCCTGAGCGCATGGCGCGTTTCGCAGAGTGGGCAGAAAAATCCCGCGCAAGCGAACCACTCCAGCCGCTCGATCAATCGAGTCTTTGATCTCGCGGGGCAACAGAGACTTCTGGGCGCTCTACCACGCTCTTTCTCCCGGAGCGCGCAGTCAGGCGCGTAAGGCATTCCTGCTCTTCGCCGAAAATCCTGATCACCCCAGTCTTCGCTTCAAAAAGCTAAATAGCGCATATCCATATTGGTCCGTCCGGTTTGGCGATGGCTACCGCGCAGTATGCCGACGGGAGGGCAACGTCGCGGAATGGGTTTGGATCGGCACGCACCAGGACTTCGATAACGCGTTCTGAACTCATCTCGCCCCAGCGCGCAAAACATCGGCTCGCACAGGGGCTTCGACGCCACGCGGAAATTACCACCGCGAACTCCGGAGCCTTGAAGGCCTGGCCCTCCTTCACATATCCGCACGGCGGCGAGCGAGATTATGAAGCTGACCCCAGATGCAAACCCAACACGGCTGGCACTCCTCGGCACAAGGGTGAGGACATGGTAGATTGCCGTGGAATGCATCGCGTTCGACGAATCCGGCAACACAGGGAATGACTTGATCACCGCAGAACAGCCAGTGTTCTGTCTCGCATCTGTCCGCATCAACGATACCGTGCTGGCCGAAGTCACGAGGAAAGCGCCCGTCGGGAAGACCGGGCGGGCGCTTTTGCTTGCCTGGGAGGCGCCGGAGGGAAAGGCGGATCCCAGATCATGCGTATCAGGGCGACAGAGCGTGTTCGCCGCGAGGCAAACGCATTCGCCGACTTAAACAAAGAAAACGGGTTGACTCGGCTCGCGCCGAATCAACCCGCTCAATCTTTTCTGTAACTCCCCTTACGGCTTGCGGAACACGCGGCCGGTCGAGGGATCACGCACAAGCGCGCCGCGCGGAATGCCACGGGTATCGACGAGGGAATGCGGAGGATACGGGCTGCGGATGAGGCCGCCACCCGCACGCCGTCCATACGGATAGTAGCTCGTAGCGTGGCCTTCGTAGTAGCCGCGCTCGTCCGCTTCTACCGACGCGCCAATAAGCGCTCCGGTGCCGGCGCCAATGCCGGCCCCAATCGCTGCTCCGCGGACGTTTCCGGTCGCGGCGGCGCCGATGAGTGCACCGGTGGCCGCGCCAATGCCGGCGCCTTGGCCTGTCGGCGTGTCACATGAACTGAGGGACAGTGCCGCCAAGGCGGAGACTGCGACTGCAATACTGCTTAATTTTTTCATAATTGTTTTTTAAAGAACGTTTGCCTCACGAGCTGAAGCGCTGGTGAACAGGCGAACGGGTTAGTCTGACGGATTGATTGACAGTCGTATTCAAAAGAGACCGGTCAAGCGCCGGCCAAACGACGCAAAACGAGGAGGCTCTTGGCCAATCGACTGAGGCGATATTCCTTCTCGAAAACGCGGAAGCCGTCCGCGTTCATCCGCGCCAGCAGCTTTCCGTAAACCGATGCCATGATTTCCGCTGCGATCATGGAGCGGCGATCTTCCGGTGGAAGCAGGGCCGCCGCCGATCGATAGAAACCGCGCGAGCGTTCGGCCTGGAATTCCATCAACGCGTGGAACGCGTCGTCGCGCTTGTCGTTGACGAGATCCTCCTCGGAATAGCCGAAGCGCGCCATCTCATCCTGCGGCAAATAGACGCGCCCAAGCCGCATGTCTTTGCCGACATCCCGAATAATATTGGTGGTCTGGAGGGCGAGGCCGAGATCGATCGCATATTCCTGGCAGCGCGGGTTTTTGTAGCCGAAAATCTCGATGCTGACCAATCCGACCGCGCTCGCCACGCGGTAGCAGTAGAGGCGCAGCGCCTCCCAAGTCGCGTAACGCGATTGCGTCAGATCCATTTCCACGCCGGCAATTATCTCCTCCAGCATCGCGGGCGTGAGATGGTATTTCGCGACCAACGCCCGGACGTTCCGCGCGAGCGAGTCCTCTCCGCTCACCGGCGCCGATAACCATTCGCGCCACGCCGCCAGCCCGGCGGCTTTGTCGGCGGTGCTGGCCACGGTCGAGTCCGCGATGTCATCGATCACCCGGCAGAACGCGTAGAACGTTGTGATGTCCTGCCGCTGTTCCTTGCCTAACGAGACAAAGGCCAGCGCCAGGTTCGACTTGCTTTGTCGGGTAATTTTCTCGGCGTCCACGATCTTGGCCTAGTAGCGAATCCAGGTTTCGCGATCGATTCGCCCCGTCTCGCATTGCCGGAAGAGACAGACCCACGACGCCAGCAACCAGCCGGTGACCAATCCGCGCAGACAGACGTAGAGCGTTTTCCAAATAATCAGCGCCGCCACGCGGTCGGCCATGCCACCGCGGAGGATGGCATCGATCGCGGTGAGAAAGAAAAAGTGGATCGCGCAGATGAGGAAAAACCAGCCCAGCCGCATCAGATTGCGCCGGATGAATTGCCAATGAGCACGAAACGCCGCGAGCAGACTTTCGTTATGCAAGACGAGCGAGATCTGCACCGAACAGAAAGCGAGGATGAGCCCGCTCATGGCGTAGCGCGCGGCGTCTTGATAATCAAGCACGCCCGGCAGGTTAATGAAGTACGCGAGCAAGAGCGGCAGCCGCACCAAGAGTAACCCCACCAAGACGACGATGCCCGCCCACTTAAGGACATAACTGAAGCGGCGCATGGCGAATTGAAAGAGCGCCTCTTCCGTAAAGCTCAACCCTTTGATCCAAGCCAGCGCGACCGTGATGAGATAGACCTGAATGTAAACGCCGAAGAGATATTCGAAGATCGACGCGACCGCATCCACCGTGGCGGAAGTCTGGAAGAGCACCGCATCCGGCAGCACTGCCCGCCACGCCGGCAGACGCAAATAGACGACCGCCTTGAAGAGCGACGCGATCGCGCTCAGGACCACGATGACGTAGATGAGATAACCCCCGACGCCGAAGCGTTGCCGCAACGCTTTCCAAAGCGCGCCATGTAGCCCGCGCCAATTTCCCAGCAGAAGCAACGCAGCCACAATGGAGAGCGGATAGGTGGTGGTCGCGTTATCGAAAATGCCGGCCACGCCTTCCAAGGTCGGCAACGGCGTCTCCCGCCACACGTCCACCAGCCGCGGCCAGCTCCAGTCGGCGATCGTGGCGAGTTGATGCGGATCGAGATCCGACATTTGCTGGAGCGGCGTGAAGGTCGCGAAACGGAAAACTGAGTAGGCGAACCCGAGCAGGGCGAAGGTCAGCCAGATGCGCTTGAAGCGCATGATGCAACGAAATCCATCGCGCAACGCGAGGTGGATCGGGTTGAAGAAAAGCACCAATCCATAGCCCATCGCGAGCCCAAACAGCGGAAGAAAGCGCAAGACGGCGTCGGACATCGCGATTCCGTAATTGTAGGGCGTCTGTGTCAGACGCCAAGCGTTTCGCAGAAACGCCCTACACGAATTCCTACCGGATGAGACCCCAATGCCGCGTGAACGGCCAGTAAACGATCAGCCCCCGACCGACCAGATTCTCCTCCGTCACCGGTCCCCAGTAGCGGCTGTCGAAGCTGTTGTAGCTGTTGTCGCCCATCGCGAAGTAATGCTTGTCCGGTACGTGATAAGTTTGCTGCGGGTCCGACATCAGATTCCCCGAGTTCCCGTAGCCGCGATAACCATCCTTCGCGCCCATCACGCGGGAGAATCCCACGCCGCTTTCGAGGGCGCCGTTGGCATAGAGATTCGGCGGTTGGATGCGCAACTCATCGTTAGGCAACCCCACCAGGCGCTTGATGTAAAACGGCGCGCCGGTTTCCGGGTCGGCCTGGATCATGGAAATGCCGTCCGTGCGGAAAACAAAAACGTCGCCGCGGTGAGGTTTCACAAAATTGTAGGTAAACTTGTCCACGAAAACTTGATCGCCGGTATCGATCGCGCCGCGCGCGATGACATCGCCTTTGCGATAGATTTTGCCAGGGCTCACCCCGAAATCTTGCAGGTGCTCCGGCGGGCAGTAGACGAGGAACTGCTGCTTCTGGCAGAGGATGCGCGAGAAGCTGAAGAAGAAGCCGTACTTCTGCGGTACGATTTGCACCACGCGATCGTCCGCCTGCGAGACCACGTTGATGTAGTTCCGCCCCAGCACTACGAACTCGATCGCGCGCTGAATGATGTTCGGCGGCGGCTCCGCCATCGGGTAAGCGATGATGCCGTTCAAGGTCGGCTGCATCGACCCCGTGGGAATCTTAAACGGCTGCAGAAAATAAGAGCGCACGCCGATGGCCACGATGATGGCCACGAGGACGACCTCCACGTTTTCCCGCCAATGCGATTCCCACGTCACCGGCGTCAGCTTGTGCAACTTTCCATCCAGATCCTCCGCGGCGGTTTTGATCTTCTCGTCGTTCTTCGTGCGCAAAGCGCCATCCAGCGCGGCGATTTTAGCTTCGATTTCCGTGCGGTCGGTCTCGCTCAGGACGTCTCGTTTGTAGCGCAGATATTTCTGCGCGTGACGCAGCAGGAGCTTGCTCTGTTTGACGTGGCGGGACGAGAACATGGCCGCCACGCTACGCAATCAGCGGCAATTTGAAACCGAATTAGCGCTGGCGCGCAACCGCACCTGGTCATCGTCCGTTTTGATTCTTCCGTGCGCGGCGGACACGCCCTGCTAGGCTGGGCGATGCGAAATATTGTTGTCGGAGTTGTCCTGGGGCTGGCGTCCACCGCTTTCGCCCAAGTGGCGCCAGTGGCCGAACGCGTGGAGAAGCAGAATGCGTTGTTCGAGGAGTTCTACGAGACGGGGCTGAAGAATTCTCCCGAGCGTGCCACCGCCTTTGGCGACTACCGTTACAACTCGCAACTCGGCCAATATTCGCTGGCGGACATTGCGCGTCAGCACGCCGAAGCCGAAGATTTCCTGAAACGGCTGAAAGAGATCCCGACCGACGGCATGACCGACATCGATCTGCTCAGCCATCAACTGCTCCAGCGCCAGATCGAGCGCGAGGACACGAACTACGAGCTGAAGAATTACGAGATGCCGGTGAACCAGCAGAACGGCGTCCACACCCGGCTGGCCGATTTGCCGCTCAGCGTGCCGTTGGATTCCGTGGCGCATTACCAGGATTACATCTCCCGGCTTCATCAGGTCCCGCGCGTGCTCGACCAACTGACTGAGGTGATGAAGCAGGGCATGAAGGACGGGCTTATGCCGCCGAAGATCGTGCTCGAAAAGCTCCCCGCCCAGTGCGACGGCATTGTGGAAGCGAACCCATTTCTCGGGCCCACGAAAAAATTCCCTTCGGATTTTTCCGACGCGGACAAGAAGCGCCTAACCGACGAGATCACCAAGGCGGTGAATGACGATGTTCTGCCGGCTTACAAGAAGTTCGCCGAGTTCCTGAAGAATGATTACGACCCAAAAGGTCGCGCCGAAATTTCGGTCGAAAGCCTGCCGGACGGCAAACGGCGTTACGCGGAAGCGGTCAAGATGATGACCACCTTAAACGTCACGCCAGCTGAAGTGCACGAGATCGGTTTGAAGGAAGTGGAGCGCATCACGGCCGAGATGACGAAGCTGGCGAAAGCGCAGGGCCAAAAGGATCTCGCCAGTTTCCGCGAAGCGATCAACAACGACCCGAAGTGGAAGCCGAAAAGCGAACAGCAGATCGTGGATGATTTTGCGAAATACATCCACCAGATGGAGCCGAAACTTCCGGAGCTTTTCAACCTCCTGCCGAAGGCGCCCGTGACCGTCGAGGCCATCCCGGCTTTTAATAAAGCCGCTGCTACGCACTACGTCGCCGGCACGCCGGATGGGAAACGCCCCG
>JBDUAH010000138.1:0-6609 GCA_040004745.1 Chthoniobacterales bacterium
GGACAGCCATCTCGTCCTCGAAACCAACAAGCTCATGCGGGCCGAATACGAAAACCTGGGCGGCCACGTTTACAAACGCTACCGGATTTATCACAAGCGACTTACCTGAGCGGCGCGGGAAAGCGCGCGAAAAGCCGTGTTGTGCCGGTGAAAGACGTAGAACAGAAGCGCGTTCAGGATCGTCAGCTCCCACCAGAAATACCAGACCGAATGGCCCAGTAGAATCAGTGTGAACAAGACCAGCATGCGGGCATTGGTCGCGAGACCGTTGCAATACTTAATGAGTGGCTGGCAAAGCCTACGATACGCTTCACCGAATCCAGCGGGCACAACGCCAGCAGTGGCGCGAAGCAGTCGGAGCAGGCCCGGCGCGATCTTCTCCTGCTGGCTCGTATAGCGGAGGTAATTTCTAAGCCCAAGTTTTTTCCCAAAAGCCCTCCAAGAGACACGGGCATATTCCGCTGCGACATGCTCGGAGGAATTCAGGTCGAGACTTCGTCTCCCGGCAACGAACTGGAGATATCCGTTGCGAAAATAGTCGATCATCATGCTCTGGACCGCGTGACTGAGTGCGGCGGCAGCGCCCAGAATCCAGATGGCCGAGGTTCCACCTTCCGCGACGTAGCGCAGGCACAGATGCAGATAAACGCTCGCGAAAACGAGGTAATCCGCGAAGCCGTCCACAATCGCGCCCTGCAAGCTGCCGCGATTCGTGAGACGGGCGAGCTGGCCATCGGCGTTGTCGAGCGCGTTCGTTAGAACGTGCAACGCCATTCCGAAGACATTCAGGCGCAGATCGCGATAGAAATAGAGATGCCCAGCGAGCACGCCCAGGAATGCGCCGAGCAACGAGACCATGCTGGGGGTGAAACCCAGCGCAGCGAAACCGCGCGCCAGTTGAAAACCGATCGGTCGATAGAAATAAAGATCGATCCAGCTCTCGACATCGCGCGCCTTGTAGCTCGCCTCGATCGCGGCCGTCATCCCAGATCTTAACCGGCGGGGCGCTAGACCTTCTGCAAGAGTTCGGGCACAAGCGTCTCTTCTAGAATGTGGAGCGCTTCGTCCAGATCGGCGCGGGTGTGCAGCGCGGTGACGCAGGCGCGGAAGCAAATACGGTCTTGCGGCACCGCCGGGTAATCCACCGGTGCCACCCAAAGTCCGCGTCGCCGCAATTCGTGGCCGAGCCGATACATCCGAGCGCGATCGCCAATCACCAGCGGCATTATGTAAGTGGTAGAGGCGCCGGTTTCGATCCCGAGCTCGTTCACGCGGGTCCGGAAATAGTCGGCATTGTCCCAAAGTCGCTGGCGCAATTCCGGCTCACGCGTCGCAATTTCCAGCCCCTTCAAGATCGCGGCCACCACAGCAGGCGGAAGCGCGCAGGAGTAAACGTAGGAGTGCGCGTAGAGCCGCAGATAATCCATCGTCTCCTGCGGTCCGGCGACAAATCCGCCGAGCGCGCCGAACGCTTTTGAGAATGTTCCGTAAATCAGCGGGATGCGCTCTTCGGCGTGGAAATGCTCCGCCGCGCCGCGCCCGTTAGGCCCACAGGCGAGCATCGAATGCGCCTCGTCGATCATGACCGTGGCATTATGCTCTTCCGAAACCGCCAGCAATTCATCAAGCGATGCAAAATCGCCGTCCATCGAGTAGATGCCTTCCACGATTACCAGCGTGCGTTTGCCTTTGCGGCGAATCAGCGCGTCCTGCAGTGAGGCGGGATTGTTATGCTCGAACCGATCGAGCCGGCAACGCGAAAGCACAGCTCCATCGCGCAGACTGAGGTGCGAGCGGTCGTCCATCACCGCCACGTCTGCCTTGCGCAGCAGACCGGAAATCGTCCCCAGCGCGCCGCCGAACCCACTATTGAAAAGGATCGCGTCATCGCGTCCGAGGAACTTCGCCATCGCGTGTTCCAGGCGACGATGCACATCCGTCATCCCGGAAAGCGTGGGCGAACCGCACGCGCCGACTCCGTATTTCCGCAGCGCCTCAGTCGCCGCCTCGACGACTTCCGGATGGTTGGCGAGCCCGAGATAATTATACGAGCAGAGATTGATCACCGACTGTGTCTTGCCGTCGTACTCGATCGAAGTCCGCACGTCCGCGCTCCCAAGCATGTTTGGCTCGTAGAGCTCGGCCTCCCACGCACCGGCTTGCCGCCATTCCGTGAAACCTTCCGGCGGTTGCAAGAGATTGTCGCTCGCGCCCACCACAAAGTCGCCCAGACTGAGCTTTGCGTCGAAACCGCTGTCAGGCCCCGGCCGGGCGTCGCCTCTCATGTGCACACCCTAATGATGGGAGTGGGGACGCTCCAAATCAACGCCATAACGCGTCAATCCGCTGTCCCCATGCTTCGTGATTTTTTTTCGCGTCGGTGATAAATGGGGAGGCCGCGATCCCATTGATGATGAAGCGATCGATGGCGGACATTGGAAAACTGAGCGGCCGGAGCACATCCATGAAAAGAACGACTCGCGAGGCACGGCCGATCCCCATCTGCACCTGCTGGAGGAGCTTCCGCCCATACTTCATCAATAGTTTTCTGGCCGTAGCCTTCATGATTTTGGGGACGGCGCCGTCACTGCTTTCGGCCCTACGGCAAGGGCGACCCTAACGGGATTCGAACCCGTGTTACCGCCGTGAAAGGGCGGTGTCCTAGGCCTCTGGACGATAGGGTCAGGAAAGCGGCGGCAATATCAGAAGCCGGCCCGCCTCTTGCAAGTTATTTAGGGAAATCGTCACCTTTCGCGCGCGAGCGGAGGTCGAGGACCAATTCCGCAGTCCGCTCGGTCGCGCCGCGATGCACGGCCAGGACGCGTTCCGCATTCTGTACCAGATGCAAACGGCGACTCGGCGCACGTAAGAGTTCTGCGGCGTGTTTTACCAATCCCGAAGCGTCTTCGATCTGGATGGCGGCGTCAGCGTCCACCAGCGATTGCGCGAGCGACGCGAAATTCTCCATGTGCGGTCCGAAGATAACAGGCTTGCCCGCTAGGATCGGCTCGACCGGATTCTGGCCACCGTGCGCGCTCAGGCTTTTGCCGATGAAGACCACCGTGGCGACCGCATACCACATCCGGAGTTCGCCGGTGGTGTCCAGGATCAGGCAGTCCGGCTCCGCCTCGCCTTCGGCATGGGCCGCGCTGCGCAGGGACACCTTCAATCCACGAGCGCATAGTGAGGCCAGAATCTGCGGTGTCCGCTCGACGTGACGCGGCGCCAGCAAAAGCACCAGTGTGGGAAACTCTGCGCGTAGTTCCAGGAATACATCCGCCAGGATTTCCTCCTCGCCCAGATGCGTGCTCCCGCCGAAGAAAATGGGCCGCGCTTCTTCGATGCAGAACGCGCCCAAAATCCTTAGCGGCAAGGCCGACTCGCTTCCGACCTCCGTCGGATCGTATTTGATGCTGCCGACATCCTTGATTGCCGCACGCAAAATACCGAGCGAAGCCCAACGCTCGACATCGCGCGCCTCCTGCGCGCAGACCAAATCAAGGCAACGAAACGTTGGCGCGATGAAGCGCTTCGCCTTCAGGAACCGCTGCTCCGAACGCGCCGAAAGTCGGGCGTTCACCAGCGCCAATGCAACACCACGCGCACGCGCAATCGCCGCGAGGTTTGGCCAGATCTCCGCTTCGACGAGCAGGATTTTTTCGGGACGAATAACGGCAAAGGCGCGCCGCACAATCGGCCAGAAATCGAGTGGGTTATACAGCACCACCATCCACGCCGGCGCCTCTTTTTCGGCAAACGCGAAGCCGGTCGTTGTTGTCGTCGTCAGGACACAGGAGAATTCCGGCTCCAACTCATGCAGCTTCGCCGCCAGCTTCCGCGCGATTGCCACTTCGCCCACGCTTACCGCGTGAATCCAGGTGTGCGATCGCCCCCCTAAACGAGAGCGCACCTCTTCGCTGTACAACCCAAACCGTTGCCCAAAATGGCGGCGATAATTTCCGCGCCGCCGCATTTTCAACAGATATCCCGGGAGAAAAACCAGGAAGCCGATCGGGAAAAGAAGATTGTAGAGCAGCCGGATCATTCGTCGTCCGCAGCGACTTCCGAGTTCACGTTTGGATGCTTCAGGAACAGCACTTCCGTCGCTCCATATTTTTTCGCGCGGACGATCTTCCAAAGCGCCAGCTCGAGCAATTGCTCTTCCGGTCGCTTCTCGAGAATGAAAAGACCATCCGGCTCGAGCAGATCGGCGAGCATCTGATTCTCCAGCAGCAGCCGCGTGAACTCCCCGCCATTTTTCGTTTTTTCGTAAGGCGGATCGGCGAAGATAATATCAAAGCGGTCCCGGCTCCCCGCGGACTCCAGAAACGCGAAGACCTCCTGTTTCCGCACCGGCCCGCGTAGTTTTGCGCGCGCAAAATTCTGCTCAATCGCGAGGACCGCAGCGCGATTCTCCTCCACGAAAAGTGCGGACGCCGCGCCGCGACTGAGCGCTTCGATTCCCAGTGCGCCAGTCCCCGCGAAAAGATCGAGCACGCGCGCGCCAATGATGCCGGTATGCAAACTCGAGAAAATGGCCGCCTTCACGCGATCCATCGTGGGTCGGACGTCAGTTTCCGGCACCGCCAGTCGCGTTCCGCCCGCCGTGCCAGCGATCACTCTCATGGCGATGGGGGCGCGGTGGTCTCTGGCACGATCGGAGCCGGCGGTGGCGATTCGACTGGGGCCGATTCTGGTTGTTGGTCGGGCGAAGGGGACAACGCCGGCCGGCTCGCAGCGGGCACCTCGCGCACCCTCTTCCGCTTCGAACGACCGCGACCGAACAGACTCTCAATCACTCCGCCCAAATCGCGCAGTTCATCGCCCACCACCTTATCCATCAAGTTTGTTTTTGGATGTTCCACCGTCCCCGAGACCTGGAACGAGATGCCGCTATAGCCCTCGATTTCGGTCGGCTGAAAATTATCCCGTACCGCGCTGAAGAGTCGTCCGCGAATCCGTTCACTAAGCGCGAGCCGCGCCCCGAGATTCATCCGTCCACTAAATTCCACCGTGCCCGTCGCGGTCAGCCGAATATTGGGCGACGTGAAAACCAATTCGTCCACTGTCACGACGCCAGGCGTGATGTGATACTTCACGTGCGCCTCGTCGAGTTTTAGCTGTTTCAATTCCTCAATCTGGAGCATCTGCCCGAGCGCCACGAGCAGGCTGTAGCGACGCACTTGTCCATCGCGGAGATAGATTTCTCCCTTCCCGGTGAGTGCATTCGGATCCGCGATTTGACCTGCCGCTTCGAGTTGGCCTTCCAGTTTTCCGCGCATCATCCCCTCCGGGCCGCGCGCATCGGAGACGATGCGATCGGCATCAAGATCGTGGAACTTCACCATCACGCTAAAGGGCGAAGACGCGTCGTTCGGGCTCATCGTAAAACTGCCATTGAGTTCTCCGTTGGCCACGCGGGCCGTGATCGCGGAAAAATCGAGTCGCGCCGGATCGTAGCTGAGCGGCGACTTCAGATTTTCGAGGAAGAAACGATCGCGCAACGACGTCTTCGCGATGCTGGCATCTCCGTTCAAGACAGTCGCGTTGCGAAAATTCGAGCGAAACCGCACCCCCTCGAAAGTCGCTACCGGCTTCCGCTTCTCGTCGAGAAAGTGAAAATTACCGTTCGTTAGATTTACCCGCCGCACTTCTGGTTTGAAGGAGCCTGCAGGAAGCTCCGCTGGCGCGCTCACCATTTCGGGCGGTGGGCTCTGGGATTTCGGGACCGAGGCCGGCACGGTCGCGGTCGAGACGGGGGGAACCATCTCCGCAGGCGCGCTCGTAGCCGGCGCGGCGGCCAAGGCGGGCGAAGCAGGCAACCGCCATTTGCCGTCCGCGTCCTGCGCCCAAACGACCTTGGGATGAATGAGCGAGATTTCCTTGATCACCAAGCGCCGCGAAAAGAGCGAGGACAGCCGCACGCGCAGTCGGAAGGCATCCGCTTCCAGAAAGGAACCGGGCACCGTCTCATCCGCTTGAGGCATGGTGATACCAGTCAATTTCAGTCCCCACCACGGCGTCACACTGATCCGACGAATCTCCAAGGTCGTGCCCAAGCGCTCGCTCAGCTCTCGCTCAATCCGCGCTTGTGTGCCCCGCGACTGCACATACAGGTTCACCGCCAGCAGAGCGACGGCCAGGATGGCGCCGATTGCCCCTGCGCTATAGAGCGCAATGCGGGTGACTTTTTTCACGTCGAGACGTTACGCTGCGGGAGTTTGATGAAAAGACGAAAGGCCTGACCGAGCGCACCGTGAAACGCACTGCCGTTATCCTGAACCCCGCCGCCCGCGGTCAACGCGCACGACGTTTGCAGGATCGTGTGGAAGCCATCACGCGCGGCGCCACGCTGCTTTTTACCGCGCGCGCGGGCGAAGCAGAGGCCTTGGCGCGAACCGCGGTGGCGGACGGATTTCGGCACATCATCGCGGCGGGCGGCGACGGCACCGTGAACGAGGTGGTAAACGGAATCGCAGGCAGCAGCGCGACGCTCGGTCTTCTGCCCCTTGGAACGATGAATGTGTACGCCGCCGAGCTCGGCTTGCCGGCAAGCAATTTGGAAGCCTGTTGGAAGATCATCACTAGCGGGCAAACCCGCCACGTCGA
>JBDUAH010000007.1:0-22084 GCA_040004745.1 Chthoniobacterales bacterium
CGAATTGGTGCAACTGCATGCCGCGACGGAGAATTTGATACCGCTGGGTACTGGCCTCTTCCAGCTTCGCGAACTGGTCATCGAGGACGGCTCGCGCGTCGAAGCGATCATCGATCGACTGCCAGCGAGTGGGGAACTTGAAATCGGCCGCGAGTTTGTTCTCAAACGCCTCCGTCCCCCAGCCCGCTTTGTAATCGAACTGTAGCCATTCGCGCATGGTGGCGAGCTCCTGCGCCTTGACGTTAAACGGGAAAAGCCCCGGATGAATGATAGAGTAATCCGGGCCGGCGAAACGATGATTGGTCAGCTTGCGCGGCGGAGTGGGCTGGTCGCCGACCATGGCGGCGGGGCCGAAGGCGTAGCCCGACTTGATCCCCGGGGTTTTGCCCATGTGGCAATCCTGGCACGTGTCCCCGCGCTTGTTGGCCGGAGAGTTTTTGAAATGCGAGAATGCTTCTTCCAGCCGAAAACCGTTGAGCAGATTGACATCGTGGCAGTCCCCACAAAAACCCGATTTTTCCAGCGGATCGAACTTGATCACGTTGGTATGAATGGCGCGGCCGACGTCGCCGCGCTTGGTTACGACCTGAAATTTGTCGGGCTGGGCCAGAACTATCTTCAGATTCTTGTTCCCTTGCGGGCCGTAAACAGGTTCGAAAATATCGCCTACCTCGATGGCGATGCGGCCGCTGATCTTGCCGAAATTATTTTTCACCCGGTGGCAGGAGATGCAAGTGATCCCCTCTCGTGCGGTGGGAGTGCGATCCATGTTGCTCCCGAAAGTGGGCTCGCTGATCTGCATGCCTACTTGGGTGTGGCAGCGAATGCAAAAATCGCTATTTGTTCCGGAAGTGAGCTTATTAACCGTAGCCTGGAAGGTGTTGAAGACGGGACTGACCTGCGCATAGGCGTGCTGCGAAACCGACCACTGCCGAAACTGCGTGGGATGGCAGGTAGCGCAAGTGGTGGCCGAAGGGAATTTACTTTCCACCAGCATCTGAGTGTGATCGACGGCGGCACTCCCCGTGCTCGCGACAGCGCCGGGCCGGGACGGCGGTGGGTTGGGCGCGGTGGGCACGAGCAGAAGATCATCCGGCATGGGTTGGCCCTCGGTCGCTCCACTCTGGGGCAACAGGAGATCGTCGTCGGAGCCAGTGGCTGGGGCCACACCTCCCGCCGGGGCGGGAGCCAATAAATCATCGGCGGCGCTCGACGGGGCGGTCTCGCTGGGCGGAGCGGTCGGCAGGGGAACGGTGGCCGGCGCTTCCACGGGAGTTTGGGCCCGAGCACCGCCACTGAACGAAAGAACTGAGGCGCAAAGTAGCGTCAAAATCAAGGAGCGCAGTGTCATAAACCGCAGAGTGATTTTTTCCCGCGCACGAGTCAATTCGAAAACGATGATTTTTTTTGCGAGTAATTGCTTGCCCCTTTCCGGCCGGCCCGGTACATAAAGTGCAGTTGTTAACCGGAGGAATTTTTACCATGAATGATCGCCGCAAGTTTTTGGTCGCCGTTTCGGTCTGGCTCGGGTGGGGAATAACGGGAGCCTTCGCTGGACAAGTCCACGAAATCGATCCCGCCAAAGTCGTCGGCTCGCAGAAATGCGGGGAGTGCCACAAATATGAAGTGGAGGCGTGGAAATTAACGCCACACTTCGCCACCTTCGATTCCATGCACAAAAGCCCGGAGGGGCAAAAGATCGCTACCGCCATGGGGATCAAGCGCGTGAAATCGGAGAGCCTGTGTCTGACCTGCCACTACACCGTGCAGAAAAAAGGCGGCGAACCCGAGCCGATCTCCGGCGTCTCCTGCGAATCCTGCCACGGCGCGGCGCAGGATTGGGTGAACGTTCACAACGACAAGAAGGTCTCGAAAGAGGAACGCAAAACGAAGTCGGAAGCGGCCGGAATGATTCGTCCGGAAGATCTCTACGCGGTCGCGGCCAATTGCTATCAGTGCCATCTCGTGCCTAACGAGAAGTTGGTCAACGTCGGCGGCCATGCGGCCGGGAGCAAGGATTTCGAGCTCGTCTCCTGGTCGCAGGGCATGGTGCGGCACAATTTCCTCCTGCCAGATGGAAGTGAGGGCAAGGTGAACAAGGAAGGCGATGCTAATCACAAGCGCCTCATGTTTGTCACCGGCGCCATTCTCGACCTCGAATATAGCCTGCGCGGCGTGGCCAGCGCGACGGAAAAAGCCACTTACGGCATCACCATGGCGCAGCGCGCCGCCACCATGAAAAAGAAACTCGACGCCATCCAGAAGGCGGCGCCGACCGATGAACTCGCGGCCATTATTACCGCCGCCAATGGCGCCACCCTGAAGCTGAACAACAAGGACGAGTTGACCGTCGCCGCCGACAAGGTGGCGGAATTGGGCAAGAAATTCGGGTCGACTGTGACCGGCGACAAGCTGGCGGGTCTGGACGCGGTGTTGCCGAAGCCAGAGCAATATCGTGGCAAGCCGTTCAATCCGTAAAACTCGTTGTGATTTAGCTCGTCGTCCGATGTCGTAGTCGCCAGTTTTAGGGATCTGGCCATGGCTGAATTACTGACGCGCATTTCTCGACCGCAACGCTGGGATGTCCCCTTCGGGGAAACCATGTCGGAGGCCGAGGCCGACCGGCTGTGCGGAATCCCGCCGCTCTCCCAAATCGACCCCAGCCGTTTTCCGCCCACGATTCCGTTCCGTGGCGTGCTCGCGAACGACACTCGCCTGCGGCGCTTCGAACGGGGGGACATCATCGTGCGCGAAGGCGACTACGGCAGTTCGGCCTTTCTTATTCTCAACGGCACCGTGCGTGTGGTGCTGGATTCGCTGCCGGCGACTTTGCTCGGTCGGCGCACGCGACAGAAAAAAGGCTTCCTCCGCTCGCTCGCGAAACTCTGGTCCCGCCCAGCCTATCCCGAAGTGCGACCGTACGCGCGGCGGGGGGGGGCGACGGAACTGGGTGGCGGCGCGCTCAAGGCTCGCGCGGGCGAAGGCAAAGAGGTGCGCGTTTTTCTTCAGGACGTGCCGCGGGTCTTGGACGAAAACCACACCGCGCGGCTGGCCGCAGGGGAAATTTTTGGCGAGATCGCCGCCATGGCCCGGACCCCGCGCACGGCTACGGTCATCGCGGAAGAGGCCGCCGAGTTGCTCGAAATTCGCTGGCAAGGCTTGCGCGAAATCCGGCGCTACTCTCCGCAGTGGAAAGAGCAGACCGATCGGCTCTATCGCGAGCGCAGCTTGGGCACCCATCTGCGCGAGACGCCGCTTTTGAAAAATGTCTCGGAGGAGATTTTGCAGAAAGTGGCGGAACACACTCTCTTCGAGAGCTACGGCGATTTCGAGTGGAACGCTTCCTATCGCACGGTGCGGGAGGCGTCCGCGCAGGAGCGCCTGGCGAAGGAACCGGTCATTGCGCGGGAGGGCGATTATCCCAATGGCTTAATACTGATCCGGAGCGGTTTCGCGCGCCTCAGCCGGAAGTACAATCACGGGGAACGCACCGTCAGTTACCTCGGCAAGGGCGACGTCTTCGGTCTTTCCGCTTTGCTCGGCGGCACGGGTGACAACGGGGCGCCGGGCGGCCTCGAATTTTCCCTCCGCGCCATTGGCTATCTGGATATTCTCGTCATCCCGACGCCGATCTTCGAGGAGTGCATCGCGCCCCGTTTTACCCCGGATGAAATCGCAGACCTGCGGGCGAGCGTGCAGCGCGAACGCCAGATCGATCTCGGCCAGGACGCGGAGGCGACCTTCGGGCCGGAGATGATCGAGTTCCTGGTAGAGGAACGTTATGTCAACGGCACGGCCGCGATGTTGATCGATCTCGACCGTTGCACGCGCTGCGACGATTGCGTGCGGGCCTGCGCCGCCAGCCACGACAACAATCCAAAATTCATCCGGCACGGCCGGCAGCAGAACGGGGTCATGTTCGCCAACGCCTGCATGCATTGCGTCGACCCAGTCTGCATGATCGGCTGCCCCACGGGCGCGATCCATCGCGACTCGCTCGGCGGGCAAGTGGTGATCAACGATCTGACCTGCATCGGTTGCGCCACCTGCGCAAACAGTTGCCCCTACGATAACATCCAGATGGTCCAGATTCGCGATGAAGCGGGCCTCTTCGTGGTGGATGAAGCGACCCGCACTCCGATCATGAAGGCGACGAAGTGCGACCTCTGCGTGGATCAACTGGGCGGCCCGGCCTGCGTCCGCGCCTGCCCCCACGATGCGCTCATCCGGGCGGACATGCAGGAAGTGCCGCAACTGGCAAGGTGGCTGGACCGATGAGTCCATTGCTCGTTAGGCGACTTTGGTTTATCGGTGCGACCCTCCTCTTCTCGGTCGTGGTGCTCCTCGGATGGTATACCTTGCGAGCCGCGCTCCGGCCGGACGCGATTTACACCGGCCTCCTGCTCCTCGCGATCGTGTTGGGCCTGGCGCTTTTTAATTCGCGCAAGAAGCTGCCCTTCCTGCCCCTCATCCGCGCGGCCACCTGGCTGCAAATCCACATTTATGCGGGTTGGCTCTGCTTTTTCATCTTTCTCCTCCATATTCATTTTCGGATGCCGAGCGGCGCATTTGAACTCACGTTGGCGCTCGTTTTCTGCATCGTCACCTTGAGCGGCTTTTTCGGACTCTTCATCAGCCGCGATCTGCCGCCGCGCATGGCGCGCTCCGGTGAAGCGCTTCTCTTCGAGCGCATTCCTGCATTCCGCCAGCACGTGCAACTCGAGGTGGAGACGCTGGTGCGCCAGGCGGAAAAGGAAACGGAATCCTCCACCCTGGGCGATTTTTACGTTGAGTATCTGCGCGGTTTTTTCACGGCTCGGCCAGGCCCTCTCTCCGCTCTCCGCCGGAATGACCGCAATTGGCACGCCCTTATCGCGGAAGCGAAAGGCCTCGATCGTTATTTGAACGATAAGGAAAAAACGATCGCCGCTGAAATCCGCGACTGGATCGAAACGAAGCAGAATTTGGATTTTCAAGATGCCTCGCAGCGTCTCCTGAAGCTGTGGCTCTTTGTTCACATTCCGTTCACCTACAGCTTGATCATTCTCGGCCTCGTGCACGGAATCGTCGCCATGTTGCATATGGGGAGGTGGTAAAATGCAAAAGCCACTCGACCCTCTCAGCTTCAAAAAAAACGCCTACGAGCGTCCCAACCAGGATTGGGTTTGCGGCCACGCCGGAGAGGGGCACGCGTGCCCGCTTGGTCCTGATGCGCGCGGCCATTGCCGACACACCGGCGAATGCATGCCGGCGAAAAAGGACGATCGCTGGACTTGCACCCGCACCGAAGCGAACGGCGGAAAGTGCGAGGCCGGCCCGCTCCCGGATGGGAGCTGCGCGCACCCCATTCCGCCGTGCCAACCGGTGCGCTCGCTCCGGAAATCCCGCGCCATGTATGTCTGGCTCGCCGCGCTGATCACGGCTGGCGGATTACTGGTTTTGTTAGGCAGCCAGCTCCGAAATAGCTGGCTCAATCCGGGAGAACTGACCAATGCGCATGCGACCTCCGCGACCAAATGTAGCGACTGTCACAGCGCCACGCCCGCGGGCGCCGCGGCATTGGTTGCGGCCACCTTCACGACCACCCGGAACGACAGCCAGCTCTGCCTGAAGTGCCATCAAATGGGCGATCTCCCCCTGCGTGCACATGGACTCTCCTCAGCGCGCCTGGCCGAAAGCACGAAACGGATTGCTCAGCCTAACGAGGAGAACACCGCGCCCGCGTTGCTGCGGGCAAGTCATTCTCTTGCCCTCAAAAACGCGCACACGGATAACCTGGCCTGCGCCACCTGCCACCAGGAACACCATGGCCGCACCTTCGATCTCAAGCGCCTCAGCGATGCGCAATGCCAAGCCTGTCACACCACCCAGTTTGCCAGCTTTGAGAAAGGGCACCCCGAGTTTGCCAATTATCCCTACCAGCGCCGGACGCGGATTTTCTTCGATCACAACAGCCATCTGCAACAGCACTTCTCGGAGAAGAAAGAGCTCGCACCCGCCGGCTGCCAAAGCTGCCATGTCGCCGGACCGGGCGGCCGCTTCATGCAGGTCAAAAGTTTCGCGGCCAGTTGCGCCGCCTGCCACGAGCCGCAAATCCAGGGTGCCGGCATGACGGTGAAAGGGGTCGCCTTTTTTACCGTGCCGGGGATCGATGCGGAATCACTCGCGGCCAACAGGTTGAGCATCGGGGAATGGCCGAAATTTGCCGACGCCAAGCTGACACCGTTTATGGAGCTGCTGCTCGATCGCGAACCCAAGGCGCGTGCTGCGATGGAGAAATTGCGCGGCGTCGATTTGCTAGATCTGAGCAAGGCGACGCCGGATCAATTGGTCGCCGCCGGGGAATACGCGTGGGCGGTCAAGACGTTATTGTTTCACATCGTGGTCGAGGGTCAGCCGTTTCTGCTCGAGCAACTAAAGGACAAGGTCGAGCCGCCCGGTCTGGAAGTGCCGCGCGCCGCTTTGCTCGCCGCACAGAAGGAATGGATGCCAAATCTACAAAAAGAAATCGCCGACTACGAAAAGGGAATCAAACCGCCGTTGCCGGAAAGGCCGGCGCCGACTTCTCCCGCGACGTCGACGAAGACCGGCTCCGGCGCTGCTGCCAAGGATCAATCGCTGCTCGTCGGTGATGACCTCGTCGCGTCGCCTGCAAAACCCACCGCCACTCCGGGCGGTGACTTGCTCGCCGGCGGCAATGACGACCTCGTCTCCGCGACGCCGGCTTCAACCCCCGCGTCCAACAAGAGCGACGACCTAACGGGTGGCGATTTGCTGGATGCCAGCGTTTCATCCACTCCGCCGCCCATTTCGCCAGGGTCGCCCGCTCCTGAAGCCATCCCAGCCGAACAATGGGTCTCCGCTGGCGGCTGGTATCGCCCGCGGGACAGCTTCACACTCTTCTATCGGCCGGTCGGGCACGCCGATCCTTTCCTTGTCGCCTGGCTCACTGCTGCTGCCCGGCTCCAAAGCCAAAGTCCCTCCGGCGATGCACACACCGCTTTGGAGAAACTTTCCGATCCGCAGAGTCCCGGCCTCTGTTTCAAATGCCACACCACCGAGGCGAGCAGCGCGGTGACCACCGTGAACTGGAAACCCGCTCAACCCGACGCGGCCGGCCGTCCGTTCACCACTTTCGATCACTCCACGCACTTCAGTCTCGTCGGCGATCAAGGCTGCCAGACCTGTCACACGCTAAATGCGAAATCCGAGTATCCGAAATTCTTCACCAGCCAAGCGGGAGGCGACACGCCAGGCGCCGCGATGAAATTCCAGAGTAACTTCGCGCCTATCTCGAAAATGCTCTGTGCGGAATGTCACCAGCCCCGTGTCGCCGGCGATGGCTGCATTATCTGTCACCGCTACCACGCCGCGCCCAAGGCCGGAAAGCTGGCCGAGATCGGCACATTTCACACCGCGAAAATTGGGAAACAACCCTTAGTCACCGAGCCGGCGTTCGGGAAATGACGCGCGTTCGTGGCGCGCCGCTGGCGTCGGCATTGTTTTGCGAGTGAAATCCGGATTGCGGTCCGGGTAGCGCCAGTTACAACCGACGGGGTGACCGACACAGCGACACCGGCGAAACCGCAGACCTTGATTTGGGCGAGTTGCTGGCTGGCGGTTTTGCTGGTCGCGGCCAAGGCTTGCTCGGGGATCGTCCCGTGGTGGCCGCATCTGCCGAAGCGTTTGGTCACGCTAATCGCTTCGTCGTGGAGCGATGTGCTTTTTGCGCTCAGCTGCGGATTGATTGGCGCGCTGGTGATTCGCGGATTGGCGCGCTGGCCGCGAGTGGCTTCGATCGCGCGCGTGAGCGTTCTGGTTTTGCTTACCGGCTTCGTTGTCTATGCGGTGGCAACGGTGGGGCTCTTCCGGTATTTCCATCGCCCGCTCACGTTCGACATGTTCGGAATGGTGGGGAACGCCGGCGCGATTCGCTCTTCGCTTTGGGAGCGCGTGACGCTGCCGATTGGAATCGCCTTTTTACTGGCACCCGCGATTTTTCTCTTTCTCGCCGCGCGTATCCGCCGTGGAACTGGAGTCCTTCTCGCCTTGGCGTTTTTGTGGATTCTGACTGGCTGGCTCTTGCAGCGCGCGGGCTGGGAAAGCGAACGCCTCCAATTCCTTCGCTTGAGCCCACATGCCGAGTTGCTGCGGACCGTGGCGCGTGGACTCGCGGGCGGCCAGAGGCCGAGTTTCTCGACCGATTTTCCTGCGGAATACCTGGAGGAATTCCGCACCTTTCGCGCACGCGGGACCGGTCCGCGTTCGCACTTCCAATTACCGCCAGGCGTGGCGCGACCGAAAAACGTGATCGTCGTCGTGCTCGAATCGATCGGCACAAAATACCTCCGACTTTATGGGAACCCGATTGAGCACACGCCCACGCTGACCGCAGAGGCGAAAAACGCTCTCGTTTTCGAAAACATCTATGCGCACGCCAGTTTCACTTACGCTTCGTTTCGGCCGATAAATTTCTCGGTCTATCCGGGGTTACCCTGGCATTACGCACTACTCGAAGATGGGCGACCGCTTCCCGAAACGCTGGCGGCGCGCATGAAAATGCGTGGCGCGCGCACCGCCTACATTACGAGCGGCGATCTCTATTGGGGCGAGCAGCATTGGTTACTGGAACGTGAGAATAATTTCGATTGGCTGCTCGGCGCGCCGGACTTGGGTTGCCCGCTGCTCAGTTCTTGGGGGACGGAGGACCGGTGCGCGATCGATCGGCTGGTGTCGTTCGTCGAGCAGTCGGCCGGTCAGCCGTTCTTTGCCGTCTGTTGGACGGATCAAACTCACGATCCCTATTTGCTCGGCGCCGCTCATTCGGGTGCGGCGCCGACTGACGACCTGGACCGCTATCTCGCCGTCCTGCAAAGTACGGATGTCCAACTGGCCCGCGTCTTCGCCACGCTCCGCGAGCGCGGTTTGGCCGATGACACGCTGGTGGTCGTGACCGGCGATCACGGGGAGGCCTTTGGCGATACGCATGGGCAACGTGGTCACGCGTGGTCCGTTTACGAAGAAGAAGTGCACGTGCCGTTCATGATCTGGAATCCGCGTCTTTTCCCCGAAGGCGGTCGCGTGGCGACGATCGGCGGACATGTCGATCTCAATCCAACGCTGACTGATCTGCTGGATCTGGAGCCGGCGCAGGAATGGCAGGGGCATAGCCTCTTTAATCCGGCGCGACCGGAGCGCGCCTACTTTATGGCGATCGCAGGTGGGAGCGTCTTCGGCGTCCGGGAGGGTGATTGGAAATACTTCTACGAGGTGAACAGCGGCCGCGAATCACTGTTCAATCTCGCGACTGATCCCAAGGAGCTTCATAATCTGAGCGACCAGGAAAAGGAGCGCGCTGCCGGATTGCGCCAGCGCGTGGCTGCGTGGGTCACGTTCGAAGAGGCGTTCCTTTGGGGGCGGGAAAATTGATCTGTCATCCCGAGCCGCGAAGCGTGTCGAGGGATCTCGCCGACGGAGTGGCCGCGTTCTTCACAGTGCGTGCGCGGATCGCACTGCCGGCTTCAAGTTTTTCCTGCCAGAGAGCGATCTACCGCTTGGGAGATCCCTCGACTTGCAGGAGCGACTCAAGGAATCAGCCCTGACTGCGTGAGGCCTCCTGGTTGGGCAGGGAAATCGTCGCTCGGGGTCGTGGAATGAGCGTTCCGTGTCGTGGAAACGCCGCTCCGACACGAGAAAAGCCGGCTCGGACTCGCGAAATTGAGACTCTGAGTCGGGAAATCGACCCCCAGACTCGTGAAATTGAGAAATCACGTCGCGGGATTGAGCGCGCTGCTCGTGGAATTGACACTCTGACTTCCGAAAAGGGCGGTCTGGCTCAAGAAAAGCCGACTCCAGGTTGTGCGGGAGCCGTGTCGACTTGCGCAAAAGCTGTAATTCGCTTGAGAACAGTACTTTATGGATTTTTACTAGCCTTTTCGGGGCCAGTTACCTACGCTCAGTCTATGAAAGACCCCCAAGAGAACAAACTCAGCATGTATCGGACGGTCCAAACCGTCCTCAAGAACAACACCGCGGAAGTCGCGACCATCGTAGCGCTTGATCTTCAAGTCACCAACCTCAACAGCTCCATCGCCCTCATTGACTCACTCGCGCAAGCCCAGGCCAGCGAAACCAGCGGCGTCACGATCGATAAGGCCAACGTCAGCGACGAGATGGTCGATATGACCATGCGGGTCGCGGGCGCCCTGAAAGCGTTCGCCAGCGTCGGCAACGACGAGACCCTGCTCAAAAAAGCCAGCCTGACCAAGAGCGACCTGGTCAAAGCGCGCGACGAAATGCGGCCGACCATGGCGCAGGAAATTCACGACCTGGCTAACACCAACATCGCGGCGCTCTCCGATTACGGGATCACGGCCGCGACCCTGACTGCGCTCCAAACCCGGATCGACGCCTACAAGCTCGTCGCCGCCGGGCCGCAAGTAGCCAAAGCGGAGAAATCCACCGCCACCGACCTGCTCGACCAGGAGTTCGCCCGCGCCGACACCATCCTGAACGAGCGCATCGATGGCCTGATCAAACAACTGCAAGGCAGCGGCACCACCCTCTATGACGATTACACGAACGCGCGCAAAATCATCAACACCGGCGCGCAAGCCAAGCCCACCCCGCCGCCCACTCCGTAACGCACGATCCCCTGACAGATCCCTTATGATCTCAACTTCGCTTTACCTCACAATCCGCCCAAGCGGCACTCGAATAGGCGAATATCCGTTTCGTATACTATCTGTTAGGCGGACGAGAGCCCATGTAGCCAGCAGTAGAAAACCAAAACACTATGAGCAACGAAATCGTGTGGACTAGAACCTACAATGCGAAATCGCCTGACGGTCACTTCAAGGCATTCACTTCGAAACACGCTTCAGGCGAGTGCTACGCAACCCTTTTGTATTACAAGAAAAAGGCTGATGTTGACGTGCACGGTGAGAACAGTGGAATCATGGCATTTGGTCACAAGACCTTTAACGCAAAGTCGGAAGATGAAGCGATTGGCAAACTTCTCGATTGGGCGTGGACTCAGTTCACGAACGGCTGCGTTTTAGAAGAAGCCGAAGCCCAATGACAGTTCCGACCGACCAGATTTGGTCGGGGGGCAACGCGGACCTTCGAACGCGCAGCGATGCAGCGAACCCCGCCTCGCTGATTTGGTTCTCGTTAGGCTCTGCTCCGCGAATTAACGTATGAACACTGATGACAACCCACTTGAAGCCGAGTTAGCTCCTCTTAAGGCGAGCGATAGTTCCGACAAACGTGAGTTCGCCGCACTCATCGAGTCCGCGTCCGATCAGTTGGCGCTGTCGCCCGCGGCGACTTCCGAGGCATTAGTTCTCCAGTCGGAGGCTTGCATCCGTCTCGGCGATATTTTCCATCTCGACGCCAAACGCCTTTTCAAAGAGGCACAAGAGCTTTCAGCCAACGATCCCGACTCGACGCCCCGAAAGGTGGCGCGGTCGCTTTTGAGCTATCTTGCTTCTGCCAACAGCACATCACCGATGATCCGATCCCTCGCAGCAGAAATGATTGAAGAGGGCTACGGCAAATACTGATGGGCGTTACCTCTATTCTGAAAGACGCTTGGGCGTTTATTGTCCGCTTCTTTCAGGACCCTCAAGTGAGGAGGCTTCTCAAGAAACTGCTATGGATGCTACTCACGAAGATCGCGGAAATCGCCTCGCAAAGCCGCAAAGCCTAACCATGCGATGCAGCCAACCGCTGGCCGGCGTACGACCAAGTTGTCCATGACTCAAACCTCTTACCCCGCCACCACGCGCGCCCTCGCCAGCGGTGGCTGATCTTGTTCTCGTTAGGCGCTTAACATGCCACGCGACCACGCACATGAACCGACAACAACTCGCAATTAATACACCGCAGGAAAGTGGCGTCCTCGAGCTCAGCGATGGCAGCAAATATCTCATTCATGTCGAGGATCAATCCACTGCAGCCCGTTGGCAAACCGGCCAATTGCTGGAGGTGACGCCCGAGCTATCGCGGCCTAGCGAGTTCGAACTGATTGCCAGCGATGCGCCGACGGAGGTCGTGAGAGCCAAGCGTTTCTCCTCATAGGTCCTTCGACGTCTCATCCCCACATGCCAGATATTCGCTTTTCATGTCCGCATTGTGACCAGCACATTGTAAGCGATGAAGCGATCGCCGGAGCCAGCGTTACCTGCCCAACCTGCAACGCCCGCTTTGACGCTCCGGCGCAGCCGAAAAGAATACCTGACGCGCCGACACCGGAAACATCCCGGCAAACATACACGCCATCGCCTACGAAAAACGTTACTCCAAAGAAAAGCAATGAAATCGGCTGCTTCGGCGGGGTCTTCCTCGGCATTATTTGCACGTTTATCTTTGTTGTGCTCGGCCCCAAAGACGCACCTATTAGCCAGTATGCTGTTATGGGGCTCGGGACGGGGCTTTTCATCGCCCTGATGATGTTCTTATCCAGCAAGTTCAAGTAGGACGATAAGAAGGATGAGTGAGCCATCAGAACCGGACGACAGCGACCGACTACGACGCTTGCGGGAGCTGAATAGAAAACTGGATCAGATCATTCGCGATGGGGACGCGAAGCTCCACTCTCTCGAGGATCGGGTTTTGGCGCATTCCGCCCAATCTTCGTATGCGGTTGCCATCGAGAACATTTATTTACAGCGCACGATCAGAAAACTTACGATCGTTATTCTCGTGTTCACGATTATCGCCGCACTTGCAGGAAGCATTCAGGCCACTTACGCGGTCCTTTCATATTACTATCCGCATCACCAACTACAACAGGAGGGATCGCCACCGCAAGCCAAGTAATGGCGCCTAACCAATCGAATGGAGCGAACAGCGGGCAGCCTTGCAATTCACATTTGAGATGGCTACCTCCCAATCACTCCGGGCCACGCGCCACCCCGCCCGCTGTCGCTCGTCTTGTTCTCGTTAGGCCTTCAGAGCGTTACGCTGAAATGAACACCATCAAACCGCTCATCGATTGGTTAAACCACAACCAGGGAGCGACGTTAGCGTTACTTACCGCGATTTACGTCCTTGCAACGCTTGTTCTTGTCATCGTGACCCTTCGCGGCACTCGTATAGCGCAGCGGAGCCTGCAAGCAGCCGAGCGGTTTGAGCGGGAGCGCGCTCGCCCGTATGTAACGATGTCTCTCGTCAACCGACCATTAAGCGTAATTCAGTTCCGAATCGAGAACGTCGGAGCGACCGCCGCCTATGACATACGCATCAACATGACTCCCGAGTTGTTCATCCTCGAGGGCGGCGAGAACGTCTATCCCTCCGAAGAGTCAGAGAAGCCGCATCCATTCATTCGGAGGGGCCTTCCATATCTGCCGCCGAAAGCGTTCGAGATGAACGTAATCACCTTGTCCTTTAAGCGCTTTCAGACCCGGTATCCTCAGCAGCGATTCGAGGGCACGATTACATATTCCGACATGCAGAAGGCCAGCTATACCGATCCATTATTGATCGACATGTCCGTTCAGGAGGGCTTGTCCTTTATCTCGGACTCCGATATCGGCGCCGAACTAAAAAAGCTCCGTGAAGCAATTGAACGAAAGAAGGCCTAATTCTCGTTTGGCGCCCTGAAATATGTCCCTTTGGTCGAGGTTCACAACCGCAGTAAAGCGTCCAATCGACAATTTGGGCGACAAGGTGTCGACATGGCGCACCGAACGCGCGCGAAAAAAGCGAGAGCGACGTTGGAAACAAAAGAAAGAGCGAGTTCGACAGGGACACGAATACTGTGTCAGGCTCTTACATGCGCAGCTGTACGACGAGCATTTGCAACGGATTATGACAGCTCGGATTTGCGACGTACGGCTTGCGGGAATCGGAGGTTCTCGTATTGATGCACTTGAGAGGGCCGGAGTTAGAACGGCGTACGACGTTTATCACAGAGGCGAGCAAGGGCTTTGCCAGGTGGTTTCGATAGGCCCGAAGCTTGCGAATGCCCTGCTCGAATGGGCTCACACGCACATCCCCGACAGTGTGTCGATCAACTCAGCGTCTCCCGGATACAATCGCAGGCTTCGCCTACTAAAGCGGCAACACTTTGGATTGCAGTCAGCAGACAGAAGCGGTCCGGCGCCGCAGCAACACAGTTCAGAGCAATCATACGGCTATCGATCAAACTTCAGCCAGGACGCGAACGATGACGACGACACCGAATCTGACTTCGATTATTACGTAGTTCTCGGCGTCCCGCCTGATGCTTCGAAAGAGGAGATTCGCGCAGCCTATCGTCAACGGATGCACGAATATCACCCGGACAAGGTTGCGCACCTTGGTTCCGAGCTTCGCAGCTTGGCAGAACGCAAGGCAAAACAACTAAATGAAGCTTATGAGGCTCTTCGTGGTAGCTAGCCGAATGCCTAACCAAATCGCTGGAGCCAACCGCTGGCCGTCGCGATGCGCACATGTGATTTTATGAAACAGTTCTCGACGTTTGCCACGCTCGTCCCCGCCAGCGGTGGCTCACCTCCGTCTCGTTAGGCCCTTCTGAATCCTTACTGTAGCTCGAAGCCTATGGAACTAGAAGACACGAGTCGAATTGAAGATGTCCTCGACGTTCGCGAGGTGAATGAGTACTTATCTTCCGGATGGATTCTTATTCAGTGCTACGTGGGCGGTCACCGCGAGCAGGGCACGACAGCAGCACAACAGCCGCATTTCATCCTCGCATGGCAGCACAAAGATCGTGACCCGGATTACCCGGTGGGCAGCGCCGCCGAGCAACGCCACCAGGAAATGTATGAGAAACTAATCGCATTGGGCACCGGCGAAATTGAGCTTTCTGCCGGCACGGTCAGCGCGCTCCAAAGTCGCGGCATTTATACGGTTACCGATCTTCTTAAAACCTCAGAATCAAAGTGCATTGAGCTTTTAGGCGCACGCCGAGCCAAAGAAATTGCGGCCAAGTTCGACGAATTGAATCTATCGCTAGGTAGCTTTTTCGCAGATGAGTCCGCCGAAGCGGGTACATCAAAGGTCATTAAAGAGGATTACGCGAGGCGGAAGAACGAGCTGCACGAACAGCTCACCGACGCGCTTTCCAGCATCCTGCTCGGCGAAAAGATCCCGCTCGACGTGGTCAACGCCCAGACCGGCGAGATCATCATCCCGGCCAACCTCAAGATCACTAGGACCCGCTTGCGCAAGCTTGCCCGCGCCTATGACCATGTGGAATCCGACCCTTCCCCAATCCGCAACAAGATCCGCGAGATCATCGGCGAGTTTGAGCCCAAGTTTGCCGAACTCGACCTCGAACATGAGCGACAAATCGACAAAATCGAGACCGGCGAGGCTTTCCAAAAAGCAGGGGAGAAATAGGGGTCGGCTTCAGAATTTCGCTCATCGATATCGACCATTCGAGCCGGAAGCTCGATCTGCTGGAGGAGCAAAAGGGGTCGGTCTCGAATGGCACTAAGTTAAGCCCGGTTTAGGATGATTCCGGGGCGGGGGCACCGTCTTGCAGATGTCGCGGACGGACAGATCCGGGGAGCGCACGCTTGCAGCGTGCTGGTTTTCGCATTCTGCGAAAACGAACTTTCCGTAGGGCAAGGCAAGCGCACGGGGCAAGCGCCAAGGGAAGCCTGTTTCGGCAGAATGCCTCAACCAGCACGCCTGGAGGCGCGCGCTCCCCAGAAACAGGGCGCGCGGTTTGACGGCCCCGACCCGCCTTAACTTAGTGCCATTCGGGTCGGTCTCATATTCTCGGCAATCAGCTTCGAAACCACCGGACGGTGAAGGAGCGAGCGCCGTATTGTGCCCGTCCTGCGGATGCGGGTTCCCTCGACCGTCCTGCGACGGCTCAGGAATGATCACGTGCGTGCGTCCGACGGAAGGGACGCTTTCCACGTTGAGAGAATGGCCGATTGAGAGAACGTTGGGCCTCCGATGCAGGCCACGATTTTGATTGTCGATGACGAGAAGCATACCCGCGATGGGTTGCGCCGGCTGTTCGATGATCAATACGATACCTACGTGGCCGAGGATATCCAAGGTGCGATGGATGTACTGGAGCGCGATCCGATCGATGTGCTGATTACCGATCTGCGGCTGGCGGGCGATGATGGGATGATGTTGATCGAGCGTGCGCTGAAGCTGCCGCGTCCACCGATTTGCATCATGATGACGGCCTACGGCTCAGTCGATACCGCGGTCGAGGCGATGAAGCGCGGGGCCTACGATTTCGTGACGAAGCCGCTTAATCTCGACAAGGTCGAGATTTTGATCGCACGCGCCCTTGGCACTCGCCGGATGGAGCAGGAAAACCGGACTTTGCGCAAGCAGGTCGAGGAACGTTTCGGACTTGAGAACATCGTGGGCGAATCGCCCGTTTTGCGCGAAGTGCTGGATACGATTCGGCAAGTGGCGCCTTCGTCAGCGAACGTGCTCCTCGATGGCGAGAGCGGCACGGGCAAGGAGTTAGCCGCACATGCGATTCACAATTTGAGCCGGCGGCATCAGGCGAAATTCGTTACCGTACATTGCGCGGCGCTCTCCCCCACTTTGCTCGAAAGCGAACTTTTCGGGCACGAGCGCGGCGCGTTTACCGGCGCGCACGAACGCCGCATCGGTCGCTTCGAGCAGGCGAATGGCGGGACCATCTTCCTGGATGAAATTGGTGAGATCGACCAGAGCACGCAGGTAAAATTGCTGCGCGTGATCAGCGAGGAGCGCGCCTTCGAACGCGTGGGCGGGAACCAGCTATTGAAAGCCGACGTGCGCTTGATCGCGGCCACGAACAAGAATCTGGCGCAATTGGTGCGGGAAGGAAAATTCCGCGACGACCTCTATTTCCGACTCAACGTTGTCCACATCACGATGCCGCCTTTGCGCGATCGGAAGGAAGATATCCCGCTGCTGGTGCGCGGTTTCTTAAAGCATTTCTCCCGGATAAACGAAAAGCCGCTCCTCGATCTGACGGCGGACGCGATGACCACGCTGCTGCATCACGATTGGCCCGGCAATGTGCGCGAATTGCGAACCGCCATCGAGCACGGCGTGGTGATGGCGAATGGTCCGAAGGTGACGCTACGCGAATTGCCCGCCAGCATCCGCCAAGCGGCCGGGGCGAATCTCCCCGGAGGAATTCCGGTAGGAAAGGCATTTGGCGAACGGGTGAGCCCGCTCGATCTGCACGAAACGGAACGGCGCTTGATCATGCAAGCGCTGGCGAGCACGAAGGGCAATGTGACCGCCGCGGCCAAAAAACTAGGCATCAGCCGGCGCACCCTGCACCGCAAAATCAACGAAATAAATGCCGCCAAAGCCGAGGCGGAGAAGAGCGCGCTGGACACATAGCCGACGGAAAGAGAAACTCCCCGCCCCAACGCCCGCCTCCGCGTTCCACTTTTAAATTTGAAACCTCAAACCTCAAGCTCCCCCAATGCCCGGCGCCGCTGATTTCATCCAACGCAGCATCCACACGCTCGAAGAAGGCGGCGCGGCTATCTGGATCAAGCGCGCGCTGGTCGTGCTTCTGGTCATCGGTCTCGCGGTCTTTTACATGTTGCACGAGTTCAATGGGCTCGGTTCCTCGCAGGGCATGGATCAGGCGCAAATCGGGCGCAATATCGCCAGCGGTCAGGGTTGGCGGACGGATTTCGTTCGTCCGCTGGCGGTGGGCCAATTACAACGCGCCGGCAAGGACGTTACGAAACGCGTTTGGTATGACACCTACAACGCGCCGCTTCCCCCATTGGTCGACGCTTTCATCCTGCGTCCGATCAAGCGCTATTGGAAAATGACTCCAGGCGAACTGGTCTACGCCGGCGACAAGGCAATCGCCTATGCATCCATCTGCTTTTTCCTCGCCTCGCTCGCGATCTTCTACTTCTTAACGCGGCGCCTCTTCGATCAGCGGTTGGCTATTCTCGCCGCCTTCCTGGTGCTGCTTTGCGACACCTTCTGGCACTACTCGCTCTCGGGTTTACCGCAGATGCTGATGCTGTTTCTGTTCAATGCCACGCTCTACGTTTTGGTCCGGGCGGTCGAGGCGCACTATCGCGGCGGCGCCGTGGGCATTTGGTTGGGCTTGGTGGGAGCCGGGTTCGGTCTGCTCGCGCTCTCGCACGCGCTCACCATCTGGATGTTTGTCGGCTTCCTCGTCGTGGCGATTTTCTTCTTTAAGCCGCGCGGCTGGGCTGCGGTCATTGTCTTGGGAGTTTTCCTGGTCATTTACACGCCGTGGCTGGTGCGGAATTACGTCATCACGGGGAATCCTGCGGGCGTCGCGGCCTATTCAATCCTGGACGGCATCAAACATCCTGAAGCAGGGCATATGCGCCGTTTGGAATTGGATCTGGACGGCGTTGGGCCTGGAAATTTTCGCGGCAAGATTGTAAATAACCTCACCACACAGGTAGGCCGGCTGTTGGAGTATCTCGGCTGGAGCGCGGTGGCAGCGACGTTTTTTGTCGCGCTACTGCATGTTTTCAAGCGACCCGAGACGGCGATCATACGTTGGATGGTGTTGGCGATGTGGCTCGGGGCAGTCTTGGGGATGGCGCTGTATGGCCTCCCAGAGGAAATGGGAACATCAGCAAACCAGCTGCACCTCTTATTCATCCCCATCATGACGTGCTACGGCCTGGCCTATCTGCTCGTGCAGTGGAATCGGCTTGAGATCAATTACCGAATCGCACGCATCGGATTCATCACCCTTCTCTTCGTCGCTTGCTCGCTTCCGCTGCTCTTCACCGTGGGCCTTCCCAGCACTAGAGGCGGAGTGCGCTGGCCGCCCTACGTGCCGCCATACATCGCGGTCTTGAACGATTGGATGACGCCGGAAGAAGTCACCGCGTCGGACATGCCCTGGGCCATCGCGTGGTACGCGGATCGTCGTGCGGTCTGGGTGCCGGACACGATACAAACTTTCACGGAGTTCCACGATTACGGAATCGTCGGTGCGCCACTGAACGGGCTTTATCTCACGCCCATCAGCGGCAGCCAGAACACGCTCACCGATATTCTGAAGGGTGAGTATCGCGATTGGGCGCCGGTGATCCTGCGCAGTGTGGATATCAGTAAGTTCCCGCTCAAGTGGGCCACGCTGCTTGGGCTGGATAACGAGTGCGTCTTCTTCTCAGATCACGATCGGCAAGGCGTTCCAAAGTCATAGAGCGCGTTCGCTGCGAACGAATCGAGAACTTTCGCACGCTCCCCTCGCCACGCCGCCTCGGCAGTTTTCCGTTTACGACAGCACGAGGCGCGATATGAATGGGCGGTGGCGCAATCCAACAAACTCTTCGGGACCGATGGCGTGCGCGGCGTGGCCAACGTGGAGCCGGTCACCGCTGAAACCGCGCTGAAGCTCGGACGCGCCGCCGCGCATGTTTTCACGCAGCTAAATCCGCGCACATTACCGGCCGGCGCGCGACCGAAGATCGTGCTCGGCAAAGACACGCGGCTCTCCGGTTACATGCTGGAGAACGCGCTCGTGGCCGGCATCACCTCGTTAGGCGTGGACGTCCTCGTGATCGGGCCGTTGCCGACTCCGGGTGTGGCATACATCACGCGCTCCCTCCGCGCGGACGCGGGCATCGTGCTTTCCGCCTCGCACAACGCCTACGAGGACAACGGGATTAAATTTTTCCGACACGACGGCTACAAGCTCGACGACCGGATCGAAGACCAGATCGAGCATCTCGTCTTCAGCGGCGAGATCGATTCCGTGCGCCCGACCGCGGGAAAAATCGGACGCGCCCGCCGCATCGACGATGCGCTTGGCCGCTACGTTGAATTTGCCAAAGCCAGTTTTCCCCGCGGTATGTCGCTCGATAAAATGCGGATCGCGGTAGATGTCGCAAACGGTGCGGCCTACAAATCGACGCCCTGCATTTTGCGCGAATTAGGCGGGGATCTCACGGTGGCGCACGACGAACCAAATGGCACCAACATCAACGCCGACTGCGGCAGCACCCACCCGGCCGAAATCCAGCGCATCGTGCGCGAGAGCGGTGCCACTGTGGGCATCACCCACGATGGCGACGCCGACCGCGTCCTCCTCTGCGACGAAAACGGCGAACTGGTGGATGGGGACGAGATTCTCGCGATCGCCTCGCTCGATTTTCTCCGCTCCGGACAATTAAAAGAAAACACGCTCGTAGCGACGGTGATGAGCAATTTCGGTCTCGACGAAACATTGGCCGCAGCCGGCGGCACGGTCTTGCGCACTAAAGTAGGTGATCGCTACGTGATTGAAGAAATGGTGAAACGCGATCTCAACGTAGGCGGCGAACAAAGCGGGCACATGATCTTCCGCGACTTCAGCACGACTGGAGACGGCATCGTCTGCGCGCTGCAAATTCTCCGCATCATGCAGGCCACGGGGAAGCCATTGAGCGAGTTGAAGCGCGTTCTGACCAAGTACCCACAGGCGCAACGAAACCTGCGCGTGAAAGCAAAACCGCCTCTCGAAGAGATGAGCGCCGTGATGCAACTCGTGAGCGCGGCCGAAAAGGAATTGGACGGAAAAGGGCGCGTCCTTTTGCGCTACTCTGGCACGGAGCCAAAGATTCGACTCCTCATCGAGGGTCGCGAATCGGCGCAGATCGATCGGCAGGCGGATCGGATCGCCGACGCGATCCAGACTGCCATCGGGATTTAATAATTACCGTTCATGACCCTCAACCAGATCATCGAAGCGCTACTCTTTAGCGCGCAAAAACCATTGACCGCGCGCGAACTCCTGAGCGCCGTCAAAGGTGCAGAACTGGAAGGCGCGCCCAACGAATTTACGGCCACAAAAGAAGCGGAGATCGCCGCCGCGTTGCAACAGCTCAAGATCGAGTGCATCGAGCAAGGCCGCGCCTTTCAGTTGACCGAAAAAGCAGAAGGCTGGCAATTCACGAGCGATCCCGCCTACGCGCCGTGGGTGCGGCAATTGTTCCCTGCGGCAAAACCTCACCGCCTCACCCCGCCGGCACTCGAGACGCTGGCGATTATCGCTTACCGACAACCCATCACGCGCGCCGATATCGAGGCCGTCCGCGGAGTCGCGGTCGATGGCGTATTGCAGAGTTTGATGGAACGCGGCCTGGTGAAAATCGCGGGCCGCGCCGAGGTTCCGGGTCGGCCCTTGCTCTACGACACGACGCAATTTTTCCTCGAGCATTTTGGTTTGCGGAACCTCGATGAGATGCCGAATTCCGAGGAGTTGCGGCGGCGTCACCTCCCGACCGCTACGCCAGAGCCAGGGCAGCCTGCGGCCGGTCAGCCGGAGCTGGAAGGAATCGCCGCAGCGGAGAGTCCCGCGGCAGAAACACCGGCTCATTAGCGGTCGGTTAACGACGAGGCCCTGGCTTAGGGCTGGCGCGCGGCCGCCGCGAAAGGGTCACATGCGCGCGACTTCGCGCTCGATCGGCAAGCTGCGCGCAGGCCGAACATTTCCCACGCCCAGGTCCATCCTTTTCAGTTCTACTTTGATGAAACTCAGGATCACTGGCGCCAGGATCACACCAGAAATGCCCATCAAACGTTCGCCGATGAGCATGGCAAGGAGCATGAGCCACATCGGGTGATCGATGCGACCTCCGATGATGCGGCTGTTGAGGAAGTATTCCAGTTTGTGAATGAGAATCAGGAAGACCAAGGCCGCGACCGCGAGTTGCGGGGACATCGTGAACGCGATGCAAAAGATCACGGTGTTACTGAAGAGATTGCCGACAATTGGCACCAGCCCGCAGACGAACGTCAGAATGATGACGACGCTGGCATAGCGCAGCCCGACCGTATAAACGAAAATCGCCGTAAGGGTGGCATTGATCGCGGAGATGATGATCTGCGCGCCCATGACCGTGGAAAAGCTGCGGTAAAAGGACGCGCACCGTTCCTTGATCCGTGAGGTGTAGAGACTGTAAAGATTTACCCCGCCGTGCCCTTTCACGCGGCGCGCTTCGAAATCCGGATTAAAGAAAACGCTGACTGCGATGACGACGCCAATGAGCAAAAAGAGGAACTCTTTCGTTGCCACTTTTACGTAATTGCCGAGCTCGCCCAGCGTATGGCGCACGCTTTCCAGCGCGACCGCGCGGAGACTATCGATATCGGTGAAGGG
>JBDUAH010000139.1:0-6544 GCA_040004745.1 Chthoniobacterales bacterium
TGAGATTGAAGTGAAGTTTCTCCGCGGCGACTTTCTGCAGCGCCGAATCAATCGCGATGAACTCGACCGCGTGCGCACTGCCTTTGGGCACGTAATTCAGTTCACAATCCGCTTTGTAGCCGATGACGCGCGGGATCGAGGACACCAGCACCGAGTTGTAGGAACTGACGCTGCGACCGCCGTCCGCTTCGAAGCCTTCCGTCGAGAGCATCATCTCGTAGGTGGAATCCGCGAAGCGTTCGAGATCGAGATCGATGGTCGTTAGGCCTTCGGTGTCGGTTAATTTTTCACCCAGCTCAATCGTTTGCGGACCAGTCGGTTTCGCCTCGTCTCGCTGCGGGTCGTGGAAGATGTAGTCCTTGAACTGCGCGAAACGGAAACCACGCGGCGCGAGTTGCATTCGACTCACGATGCGGCGCTCACTCGCCGGCGTGCCGTAGAGATTTCGCAACGTCACCAGCGCGTGCACGTCCTTCGGATCGATCCAGCCCGCGACGCTCTCCTTCGAGAGGCGCGTCTCGATTTTCATGCGATCGGGCAGGAATTCTTTGACGTGAAAATCCGTCTGGCCGAGGAGCGTGCCGCGTTTCCCATCGCGCACGACGTAGAGCTGAACTTGATACTCGCCAGTGGGCGATTCGTAGTTGGTCTGGAAGCTCAGCTCCGCCAATCCCATCGCGGGCACGGCAAGCTTCCGCACTTGCGCCTTCGTCCCACGCGCATCAGTCACTTCGATTTCTAGCGGCAACCCGTCGAGTTGGCCGCGCCAGTTTCTTTGTTTCACGATGCAGCCGATGTGGACCTCATCGCCTGGGCGATAGATGCCGCGCTCGGTGAATACGAAGGCGTCGAGTTGTTCCGCGGAAACGTTCTCCACTCCATCGGTATCGAAGCGCGAGAAATCGAGTTCGCGATCCGCGCGATCGAACGGCATGAACGCGACGTCGTCTCCCAGCCGCGCGACGAACGCGACCGGTTTCTTTTCGTGGTACAAGTTGCTCACGGACGGCAGGCTGACGCGGCCGTCAGCGATGCTCACGCCGCTCGCGAGTGGAATCCCGTTCTTCCCGAGAATGTCCACCTTCACGCCGGCGAGCGGATCGCCGGTCTTGATCGAGACGAGAAAGACATCGCAACTGCCGTCCGCGCTTTTCTTCACCAGCATGCCGAGGTCGGTGACGAGGACGAAGCGGCGCGCGCCAACGTCGCGCGATGGCTTTTTCTTCACCGGGTCCCACTCGCGCGCACGCAGGAGGAACAATCCGCGCTCGCTCCCGCCATCTGACGGCGTTTGCAGATAGCCGGAGAAATCGAAGGCGGAGAAGTTCGCCTTGAAGTTATTTTCGAGATTGATCGGCTGCTGCTCGACCGCGAGCCGCGCGATGTTTTCCTCGTCGAAGCCGGACACGAATTCCGGCTGATCGAAGCGCCCTTCCGTCTGGGTGACGAGATGGTTGATCTGATTGGCGGCGATGCGTGCGATGTCGAATTGAATGGTGGCGACGCCGCGGGATTTGATCGAGAGCTTGCGCTCGCCGTTCAGCGCCAGGATGCCGCCGCGTCCTTCGATTTCGATTTCGCGCGGCAACGCCGGGACGCGGATAACGTTTCCGTAGTCGGCGCCGAGTGGGAATCCGCCGAGCGCTTGCACGCCTTTGTCGATGCGAATGAAGAGCGAGCCGCTCTCTTCGACGGCGAACTTGAAGGCGTGCGTCTGGGTTTGTTCGTGCTGCGACGGAACGAGCGCGATCTCGACCGGCTTCGCGCTCTTCAGAACGTCGTCATCCACTTCTGACGCGCTGCTCCAACTCGCGTCCGTGTTTTCGGCAGCGGCGTTCTCGTCTTCGCTGCTGTTCTCGTCGATTTCAGGTTGGGCGATCACGTCGTTCTCCTTCTTCGGAAGCAAGAAAACGTGTAACGCTTTTTGAATATCCTCGGAACGCGCGGCGGCTGTGGTTTCGATGATGAGGACCTGCTCCGGGCGGCCGTCATCGTTGCGCACGACTTGACCGCTTGAGCCTTCGATCTTGAAGAAACTCGCAACATCCGGCACGCGAACCTTCGCTTCGAGATCATCTTGCGTGAGCGCGCCACCTTGCGTGGTGGCGATGCCTTTTCCCACGCTCACGCGCATGAAATCCTCGCGCTCCGGTAATTGCAATGGCGTGGTGCGAATGTAGGCCAGCCGATCGTGCAATCCGTAAGTCACGGTGAAGGGCCGTGCCGCTTCGGAATCTTTGAAGACGTGCGAGCCACCGACCAGCGCGAGAGCGACGCGATCTTCAAAAGTGGCGTGATCGACTTGGTGCGTGAACTCAATCGTGGCCACGATCTGCTTGATCGCGGGGTCGCGCGGGTCCTGATAAAATTCCGTTTCCTTGATGGTCGCAGCGAATGCTGGCGTATGTGTCTCGACGTAATAACGATCGAGTTTGATGTGCGAGGGGAAGAGCGCTTTTGCGAGGGTCACGCGGTATTTTTGGTCCGCCGGCCAGTCGTTCTTCGGCGTGAAGACGAGGCGACAATCGGAAGCCCACGTCCAGGCGCCGTCGGTCGCGGGCTCTAGGCGAACGCCCGTCGCGACCGGCTTCCCGATTTCTTCCAGCTTTGCGACGGAGGCGTCGAAGGCGACGGTCAGTCGCACTGGCATCAGGTCCTTTTCCTGTCTTGTCACCGGGATCGGCTGAATTGAAACGACAACGCGCTTCGGCTTCGGCTGATTTTGATACCAACGCCAGGCCCACGCGCCGCCGTTCAAGGCGAGGAGCGCGACGATGACGACGGTGCTGGAGATCAACCGGTGAGCGCGGATGCGGGTCACGGCCCGAGTCACCCACGGCGGGCGGTTCCAGGAGAAGTTTCCGAGGAGAAGAGCGAGGTAACGTTGGAGCATGGGCAGTTTGGGTTCTGCCGGGAATACGGTCCCGCCCGGCGCGATCTTTCAGCGAAATGCAAAAATCTCGCGAAGGGCGTCTTTCTCGGGTAACACCTCCACATGACTCGCAGCGAAGTGCTCGCGACGCGCCGGAGCCTGGTCGAACGACTGGGGGATTGGGATGATCGCAAGCGCTGGCAGCAATTTTTCGACAGCTACTGGCGGCTGATCCATGGCACGGCACGCAAGGCGGGACTCACGGACGCCGAAGCGCAGGAGGTCGTGCAGGAGACGTTGATCACGGTCGCGAAGAAGATCGATAAGCTGAAATACGATCCGGCGCTCGGGTCGTTTAAGGGCTGGCTTTTGCACATCACGCGCTGGCGGATCGCGGATCAATTCCGGAAACGGAAACCGGGCGACGCGGGGCCGGGTCATCCCGATGGCGACGAAGCGCGGACGCGGACGATCGATCGTATTGCCGATCCGGCCGGCTTCGACTTGGAGACGGTCTGGGATGAAGAATGGCGCAAGAATGTGACGAAGGCCGCGATCACACGCGTGAAGCGGCAGGTCGATCCGAAGCAGTATCAGGTTTTCGATTGCTACGTTTTCAAACAGTGGCCCGCCCAGAAAGTGGCGGCGGAATTGCGCGTGAACGTGGCGCAGGTTTATCTGATCAAGCATCGTCTGGCCGCGTTGCTGAAGAAAGAACTCGCCGCGGCGGAACGTCTCCCCGCCTAAATGGAAACCGAACCTCCGGGTCCAGCCGGCGCCAGCCTTCCGCGGATCCCCGATTACGAATTGCTGCGCGTGATCGGCCGCGGCTCCTATGGCGAGATCTGGCTGGCGCGCGGTCTAACGGGTGCTTTGCGCGCGGTAAAAATCGTGCACCGCAAGACTTTCGAAAGCGAACGCGCGTTCAATCGCGAGTTCTCCGGCATGTCGGCTTTCGAGCCGATCTCGCGCGCGCATGCGGGCTTCGTCGACATCCTGCATGTGGGGCGGAGCGACGCGGGCGGCTATTTCTATTACGTGATGGAATTGGCCGATGACGACACCTCCGGGAGCGAGATCGACATCACTCGTTATACCCCGAAGACGCTTAAGGCCGCGGATCGCGCGCCGCTTCCGGTGGAGGAATGCGTGCGGCTGGGCCTGCTCATTTCGGAAGCGCTCGGTGCGCTGCACCGCCACGGGTTGACCCATCGCGATATCAAACCGTCCAACATCATCTTCGTCGGGGGCGCGCCGAAATTAGCCGACATCGGCTTGGTGGCGACGAGTGGGCAGCAATCCTTCGTCGGCACGGAGGGCTACGTGCCGCCGGAAGGGCCGGGCACTCCACAGGCGGATATCTACAGCACGGGCAAGGTGCTTTACGAAATCAGCATGGGGAAAGACCGGCTGGATTTCCCGGACGTCGGCACGGATCTCGACACGCGACCGGATAAATTGCAGTTGCTCGAACTTAATACGGTTCTGCTCAAGGCCTGCGCGGCGCAGCCAGCGAAGCGGTATCGTTCGGCCGATGATCTGCGCGAGGACCTCGCGCGGCTGGCCGACGGTCGGACGGCGAAACCCAGCCGATCCGCGTGGATCGTAGGCCTGCTTGTTTTGCTGATTGCGATTCCACTCGCGATTTGGTGGTGGCGGGCGAAACCGCCGATCGAGGAGCCGCCGACTTTTGTCAAAGCCACGATCGCGACCGATCCGGCGGGGGCGATGGTGTTGTTAGGCGATAGGATGAAGCGCAGTCCAGCGCAGTTCGAAGGGATTGAACCCGGGAAGTATTCGCTGCGGGTGATGCTGCCAGAATTCGATCCGGTCGAACAGCGTGTTGAGTTGAAATCCGGCGAAACCTTCGCGTTGCCGTTGATCAAATTGCAGCGCAGCAAAGGGTCGGTGCAGATCACGTCCGCGCCCGATGGAGCGGAGTTTGAACTCTCGCGCGCGGGCGAGCCGGCGCTCCGCGCTACGACTCCGGCCACGTTGCAGGGTTTGTCGACGGGCGTTTACGAAGCGGTGGCGCGGCGTGGCGAATGGGAATTGCGTGACCGGGTTGAGATCAAGCGGGGCGAGACGACGCGGAAGGTTTTCGATTTCGCGACCGGCACGATCAGCATCGCAAGCGAACCGCCGGGCGCGGAAATTTCCATTGATGGGAAGGTGCGCGGGCCCTCTCCGCTCACCTTGGAATTGCCGGCGGGGTCGCATCGGGTCAGCGCGCAGTACCAGGATTGGCCTGCGGAGGAGCGCGATCTGAAGGTCGAGAAAAATCAGACTGCCAGCGCATCGTTCGAGTTTGCCAAAGGCAGCGTCAAGATTATCAGTGCGCCCTCGGGGGCAAGCGTTACGCAGGATGGCCGCGATCTGGGTGTGACGCCGTTATTGGTCGAGGATGTGGAGCCGGGCCAGGTTGCCTACGAGTTGCATCTGGCGGGATTCAAGATCGAAACGCTAACGGGTGTGGTGCGTTCGAAAACGCAGACGTTCCTGGATGCGCGGCTCAAGAAGCAGCCGACGACGGCGCGAGAAGGCCCCTTCGAGAACTCGTTAGGGATGCGTTTGGTGCCGGTGGACGGGTTTTACCTTTCCGTTTGGGAAACGCGGGTGAAGGACTGGGACGCCTTTTGTCAGGCCACCGGTCGCGGCTCGGCCCCGCCGGATTTCAGCCAGACCGAAAATGATCCGGTGGTGAAAGTGAGCTGGCAGGACGCGAACGATTTTTGCGTGTGGCTGACGGCGGAGGAGCGTCGGAACGGTTTGATCAGCGAGAGCGAAATTTACCGGCTGCCGACCGATAGGGAATGGAGCATGGCCGTCGGATTGAGTGACGAGGGCGGGACGACGCCGGAGGAGCGCGATGGACGATTGAAGGGTGTTTATCCATGGGGTAAACAATGGCCGCCGCCAACAGGTGCGGGCAATTTGGCCGACCAATCCGCGTCGCGTCGGCGCGGTCCGACTATTGATGGCTATAGCGACGGGTACGCTGCGACCGCACCCGTTGGCAGTTTTCCGCCGAACGCGCTGGGTGTTTACGATCTAAGCGGCAACGTCTGGGAGTGGTGCGACGATCTCTACAAGCCCGGCAGCCGTTGGGGCGTCTTGCGCGGCGGCTCGTGGGCGAATAGCAACCGGGCGGAATTGCTCAGCTCTTATCGCAACGTCATCGACCGATACGAACGCGATGTGATTTACGGGTTCCGCTGTGTGCTGGCGCAGAAGCGCTCTGAGGAGTAGAGCCGGATATTCCTCACACAAAGGTCACAAAGGGGCACAACGCTTCCGGAAAAAATCCTTTGTGTTCCTTAGTGGACTTTGTGTGAGGCAATCTTCACTCCGGATTCACCGGGAAGTGTTTGTTTTTGAGTTTCTCCGGGACGCGCTGGGTATGCTCGGTCTCGATCTCTTCGGTGGCGACGCCAATCGCTTCGTAGGCTTCGCGATTTTTTTTCGCGCGAGCCATGTAGCAGACCGCGTGGGCGAGGGGAATCTTTGCTTCTGGCATGCCGATAAACTCGACCGCTTGTTGGGTGGCGACCGCGAGCTGCAAAGCTTGCGCGTCTGCCAGGCCGACGTCTTCGCTCGCAAAGATGACGATGCGGCGCGCGATGAAGCGGATGTCCTCGCCGGCGTGCAGCATTTTCGCGAGCCAATAGATGG
>JBDUAH010000140.1:0-6511 GCA_040004745.1 Chthoniobacterales bacterium
AAAGTGGTCGAGGCCGAAGCGCTCGTCCCGCAAGCCATGGCCGACGCTTTCCGTTCCGGAAATTTTGGCATCATGGACTACGTGCGGATGAAGAATGTGGAAGCCGACACCTCGATGCGAGAGTCCATCGCCAAGGGCGACAAGAAAACGACTGAAGCAACCTAGAACTTAGGCCTCGGCGATGGAAAACTACTATTTCCTCATTCTCGTCGCGGTCGTCGGCGTGATCCGTTGGCTTATGCAAGCGGCGGAAAATAAGCGGAATTCCGACGCGCAAAAGCGCACCCAGACGCAGCCGACGAGCGCGCCATTTTCGCCCGCACCGACTCGCGCCGCACCCCAGTCGGAAGAAGAACGGGTGCGAAAATTTTTCGAGGCCTTAGGCGTGCCTACGTCGGGGACGCCGCTGCCCCGAGTCCAACCGCGTTCTGTTATGCCCAAATCAGCGCCTCAGAATCGAAAATTTCTTCCAGTCGATCCCTTCCCGGTTCCGACTGGCCGCATCGCCGAAAAAGCACTACCGCCTCGGAAAGTCGAAGCCGTGCCGCCGCCACTTCCGTCGGTTGCCGTCGCGCCTGCGGCCCAGATCAAACCACTGATCAAACGTGAAACTCGGCCCATGGTCGCATCCGATCCATGGGCGATGGCGCCTTCCGGCTTCGACGTGCAGGAAATGGGCGTCGGAGTCGCGTCCGGAAAATCGGAAACTGGCGGCGCTGCACTCGCGGCGCGGTTGGCCTCTCCACAAGGTCTGCGTGACGCGATCCTGCTGCGCGAAATTTTTGGAACGCCCCTCGGATTGCAGCCGCTCGACCGCTCGATGCCTCGTTAGGCTAAAGCGAGCGCACGACCACTCTGACTTCCGCGCTGTGCCCGGTTTCCGCATCCGTCACCCGCAGGCGATGCTCGCCATCCTTCGCCTTGGCCACCATTCGGCCGTCCACTTCCGCGCACTGCAGTGAATCGCTCGTCCAGACCAGCCTGCCGCTACCAGACGCGACCAGCGGAATCTGAGCACTGGAATGCACATCGGGATCAACCAGATAAACGGCCCCTGGCAGTGGTGACGTAATGTGCAGTTCCGAGAGGGTGCTGGTGTGGCCAAGAGAGTTCTCCGCGCTCGCCAGCCACTCGGAATATTCGCTGCCGAGTTTCGCACTTCCATCCGCCTCGTAATCGCTCGCTTGTTCCGGCGAAGGAAGATTGTCCGGCATGAATTTCTCGCGCACTCCGCGCGCGTCGTTTTCCGCCAGTAATTTTCCGGTGAGCGGGTGCACATTACGTTCGACGATTTGTGACGGTCTGGCATACCAACTGGTGCCTCGTGTCGCGTGGAGATGATCGAAAATGCCATGGAGAATTGGGCCAGCACCGGTCACCCCGGAAACCTCATGCATGGGCGCGCCATCGAAGTTGCCCACCCAGACGCCGACAGAAAATTCCGGAGTGAAGCCGACGGTCCAGTTATCGCGGAAGTCGGTGCTTGTGCCTGTCTTGCAGGCAACCGGGTAGTCAAAACGAAGGGCGGAGTTAATCCCGAAGGAAAGCGTGCGCGCGGAGTTGTCGCTTAGGATGTCTGCTATTTGCCAGACCAGTTCGGGTTTCGAATAGGAACGCGTGAACGTCGGGGCGTCCTGCAGGATGCGCCACGGACGGAACTGGCCCAAGCGCGCAAGACTGGCGTAGGCATTCGTCAATTCCAACAACCGCGCCTCGCAATTGCCTAACGTGAGGCCCAGCCCGTAAACTTCCGCCGGATGGTTCAGTGTCGTTAGACCGACGGTGCGCAGGCGATCCGCCAGGGCCGGCGCACCTCCCGCCGCGAGCAGCACTTTGACCGCGGGGATATTAAGCGAACTGGCCAACGCGGTGCGGTAGCTGACCGGCCCGTAGCAGCGCCGGTTGTAATTTTCCGGCCGGTAAAATCCGTCGCGCGCCGGAAAGCTGGTGCGCACATCCGCGATCATGCTCGCTGGAGTCGCGCCGCGCTCCAACGCCAGGAGATACGTAAACGGCTTCAGAGTCGAACCAGCGGAACGCTTCGCCCACGCGCCATTCACCTGGCCCGTCTCGGGCGCGAAATAATCGGCCGACCCAACCAGCGCGATCACATCACCGCTGGCGTTATCGATCACGACCGCAGCGGCATCGCGCACGTTGTGGTCGCGCAACTGCGCGAGACGCTCCCGCAAGATGCGCTCCACCTCTTCGTTCAAACGAAGGTCGAGCGTGGTGCGCAATTCCGTGCCGGTAACCTCCGCTGTTTCCTGCAAAACGAGGCTTGTGAAATGCGGGGCGCGAAAAGAACGCCTGGGCGACTGAAGCCGGAGGGATTCAGTCCGTGCCAACCCGGCAGCGCTCGCGTCCAGCCAACCATTTTCCTCCATCCGGCGAAGTACGACGGCTTGGCGGTGCTGCGCCTTTTCGAGCGCCTGATGCGGATTCAGCCGACGCGGATTCCGCGGCAATCCTGCCAACAACGCGGCCTCGGCCACGCTCAAATCCGCGACCGGTTTTCCGAAATAGTAATCGGCGGCGGAGACGAGACCGATGTTCAAGTTTCCGAAATCGACGCGGTTCAGATATTCGCAAAGGATCCTGTCCTTCGACCAGGAACGCTCCAAACGTACGGCCGTCGCAGCCTCCACGATCTTGGTGCGCCAGGTGCGGGGGCGGCGATCGGCAATCTTGACCAATTGCTGCGTAATGGTGGACGCGCCGGATGTGATATGACCGTGCGTGATTCCATTCGTTAGGGCGCGGGCCGTGGCCAGCCAATCCACTCCGTGATGTTGATAAAAGCGTTTGTCTTCCGCCGCTAGGACCGCGTGAATTACACGTGGCGGCACTTGTTCGATCGTGAGTTCATGGCTGAAGCGTTCCGCCACCCGCGATTCGCGCAGGGGGATACCGTTGCGATCCAAAAGCGCGATGCTTTGGATCGGCGGATGTAGCAGCGCTGCTGGCAGAGAAACCACCCGCAGGCCCAGGAATGCGCTTCCAGTAACGGCAAGAGCGATGGCTAGGAGGGTCCTCTTCATTCGAGGGGCCTAGCGTTGACACGCGTCGTCTCAGTCGTGCCGAAACGGTCGGGATGATACATTTCTTCGATCTTGGCCGAGGGCGCGAGCGCTTCACCGGCAGCAACGACTCGTGCCAGATAGCGCAGTGTGTGCCGTCCCGGATTCAAGAGATCAACGAAGAAAACGGCGCGATCTTCCCGTAATTCCGAGTAATCGCTGACCCACTCATCGCCGAGCGATTCTCCCGCGAGCACCTCCTTCGATTTGAAAGCGGGATTGATCGGCGCGAATACGCTGGGGAGCGGATCTTCCAGTGCGACATAGGTCGCGCGGCGACGACTATCGACATCGAGAGTGACGAGTACGCGATCACCAACGCGCAGGTTCTCTGCGGTCGTTAGGCGACCATCGTCGCCGATCTTCGCGTAGCGCCGGGCGAGTGAGTAGCCCTGTTCTTGGCGTGGTTGTTCCAGTGTCTTCGGGCGCGCTGAGACGGTGACTTCCGAGAAAACCTGGCCGCCGGTTTTTGTTAGCGTGACCGGAACTTGCGCGGCGGTCGGTGTGATGGGGAAAACATTCGTTGCCAGCGGCGTGGCTGCGGCCAAGGCGAAAGGCTTTGTCGTATCCGCCCATGACACTGTCCCGGAGGATTCACGCGGCCCTGTTTCCACGGTGCGCAGGTAGGAAGCGAGCGCGAGCAGCGACCACGCATTGCTCTGCGTCGTGCTCCAATGTCCGTTGCTCCGGCGCGCGAAGAGTTCGGTCGCGAGCTGATCTACCTTCGGCGCATGCGAGTTGAATTGCGTCCAGGCGAGAAGCTGGAGCGCGTTCTCGCGGGTGATCGAGCCGAACCATTGTTCGATGTAGGCGGCATCGACGCTCGGGCCGGCGAGGAGTTGCTCGACCAATTCTTTCGGTCCCTTGCTTTCCCCAACTGCGAGCGCCACGAGCGCGCGATCTTCTGCGCTGAGTTTGTCGCGCTTCTGATTCAAGAGCACGTGGTAAGCGGGCTCCGCCATCTCCGCGACCGCGAGCGTGTAAACCGCGAGGCAACGATCCGACAAACCGTAGCCGGTCGAATCCGCGGCCGTCCCACGCAGTTGATCGCTCAAATATTTCAGTAGGCGCTTGAACTCCGCCTCGGGCACGGCGTAGCCCTGCTTCTTCGCCAGCGCGAGACCCAATCCTCCGTAGGCGCTGCCCCACAGCATGGATTCGCGACCCTGTGGCCAGTAGCTCAGACCACCGTCGCTCGTTTGCATCGTAAGCAAAATTGCGATGCCGCCGTTGACTGCTTTGGCGATCTCTTCGTCGGATTGGGCCAGCTCCGGCAGCGTGGCGCGCAGATCGCGCACCGTCAGCCACGGCAACATGCTTGAAGTGGTCTGCTCGACGCAGCCGTAGGGGTAATGCAGCAACTGCCGCAGCGATTCACGCAGTTCGCCGACGCGAGTATTCGTTAGGCTGACCATTACTTCGCCGGTGCCTTCCGCGATTTGAGGGTCGGAAATGTGGAGGAGCTCAGCCTTGTTGCCTTCGATCCGCTGGGTCTCTACCTGGCGCACGAGCGGCGCGGGATGGCGCAGGTTGATCGTCGCTTCGACGGCGTCGTGTAATTCCGTGCCGTCGGTCGCGACGAATTTCACGCCCCATTTCCAGCGACTTGCGCCGGTAGCCAGGACTTCGATCGGAAGATCGACTGCGACAGATTGATGCGCACCGACGCTGATCTGCTTCGTTGTCTCGGAAGCGCGGACGCGTGCGTCCACTTCCAGCAGGACGTCCGCGGTTCCGCTGGCGTCGGTCGTATTATGGACCACGGCGCGGAGCACGAGCTTGTCGCCGACGTTGGCAAACGCCGGCATGGCCGATTCGATCATGATTGGCTTGTTGATTTCGAAAGCAGATTCGCCGGCGCCGAACTGGCTCTTCTTCGTGGCTGCGACCGCGATGATGCGGTAGCGCGTCAGGCTATCGGGCGCTTTGAATTCGGCGCGGGCGCGGCCTTGCGCGTCCGTGCGGACGGTTGCGTTCCAGAACGGAGTGGAAACGAAATTCGTGCGCAGCCCATCGAGCAAAGCCGGTCCGCCTTTACCATCACCGATGAGGTAGCCCTTGTTCGCGAAATCAGCTTCCTGCGCGTCTTCACGGAGGAGAGTGGGCAACGTGAGATAAGTGGAAACGCTGAGACCGCGCGGTTGCTTGAAGAAGGCGAGCGGATCTGGCGTCTCGTATGCGGTCAGGCTGAGGACGCCTTCGTCCACGGCGTAAAGAACTAGTTCGGCGTCAGCCGCTGGCTTGCCCTCGGAATCTTTCACCTCGGCTTCGAGCGTGACGCTGTCGCCGGGCTTGGCAGAGGGTGCACCGGATTTGACTGAAATCGTGAGTTTGCTCTTCGGTTCGGCGATTTTCAGATTGGCGTAGCCGATCCGGTACTCTGGCGTTTTGATTTTGCGCGGACTCTCGTTCGCGCCGCGCAGCAGCATGACGGAGACGAAGATATTGGGTCCATCGGTCGCTGCGATCGGGACCTGCACGGAAGGCGCGTTGCCGGTTAACGAGACGATGAAACTCCGCAAAACGCGATCGCGTTCCACGGTGACGAGGGCGTCGCCGGCAATGGGAGTTTTGACCAGAAGCGTGGCCGTTTCGCCGGGCTCGTAGCTGTCCTTGTCCGCGACGAGATCGATCACGTAAGGGTTCTGGTAGTTCCAATCCGTCTCCGCTTCGCCCGAGACTTCGAAAACCATCGAGGTCAGGATGTCGTGTCCCCCGGCGTCTTTGCCGACGGCTTCAATTAGATACTCGCCCGGTTTGTCGGCGACGGCTTGGCCGAGCGTCGCGACGGCGGGTTTCCGGTTGTCGCCGAGTCCGGGCGCGGTGGTGAGTTCACGTTCCCACACTTTTTCGAGGTTTGGTTTGCTCTCGAATTCGCTGGTGTCGCCCGCCGTGGCGAGACGATTGGTCTGCCATTTGATGCGGCTGAGACGAATCGTGGCGGTAACCGGAGTGTCGAGCGGTTTGCCGTCTGTTTTTACCGCGATCAATCCGATCGGGACCGGTTTGCCTTCGACGACGACGGAATCGAAGCGCTTGAGACCGAAATAATAGTCGGAGCTGTGCTGGACGAAGGCGCGCGAGGTGGAAACGGTTTGCTGGTTGAGATCGGTGACCTCGGTGATCAGCTTGGCAGCGCGTGGTTGCGGCGCTTTCGGATTCACCGGTAAGGGCGTAGAGATCTGCGCGCGTCCGTCGTCTTTGATTTCGACCTCGCCCTGCGCGTTGTATTGCGAGATGCGGTCGAGCGCGCGGTTGAGGCGGTAATCGTAGATCGCGTTGTTGAAGGCGAAGGTCGTTAGACCCTCCGGCGCGAACGGATCATCGCGCGCCACGAGCGACCAGGTGAGCTTCGCTTTCGAGAGCGGTTTGCCCATGAAATATTTCGCCGTGATGGGGAGCGCGAGTTGCGTATCGCCGAACGTCTCCGG
>JBDUAH010000141.1:0-6490 GCA_040004745.1 Chthoniobacterales bacterium
CGGCCAAAAATCCAAGCGACGGATGGTAGATTTCGCGCAGGAAGTTGTACTCGCCCCCAGAACGCGGCAAGGCGGCTCCGAGTTCCGCATAAGAAAGCGCACCACATAGTGCGCAAATCCCACCTACGATCCAAAGCGCGATGATTGAAAATCCGCTGGAAAGGTCGCCGACTTGAAACCCAAGACTGGTGAAGATGCCGGTGCCCACCATGTTCGCGATGACGATGCAGGTGGCGGTGAGAAGTGAAATGCGTCGAGCTTTGTTGGTGCCAGAAGTCGCGCTCACGCCGGAGGTTGCGATGAGGAACCAAACGAGTCAATCAACTCGCGCAGCCGACCGCCTCAGCGCAGAACTGCCTTGCGGCTGGTGGAACTAGGCCGCTTTCTTATGCGATTTGGCGGAGCGCTTGTGGCTCGTCTTGCGGGAACTGATCTTCTTCTCACGGTTCGATTGAGCTAGGCTTTCCTGGAGAATCGCCACCAAGTCGATCACCTTCGAGGAAGATTTCTTCTCTTTCGGCCGCTCCTCGATTTCCTTGCCGCCTGACTCTACTTTTTCTTCGATCACGTCGAGCAAGGCCTCGCGATAATCATCGCGATACTTCTTCGGGTCCCACTTTGAGGTCATGCTTTTCACCAGCGCCACGGCCATGTCTTTTTCCCGTTTTCCAGGCTCCAGGTTCTTCGGAACGTTTAACTTTTCCGCATCCGATAATTCTTCGGCGAAATGCATCAACTCGAGCACGAGTGCATGTTTGAGCGCCTTTACACCGGCGAGATACTGCCGCGTTTTGATGATGACTTTCGCAATGCCCACCTTCTTGCCGTCGGCCAAAGCGGTCCGCAGCAACGCGTAAGCTTTGTCCCCCCCTTTCTGCGGCTCGAGGTAATAGGGCTTGTAGAAATACATCGGATCGATCTCGTCCAGATCGACGAAGTCCTGGATATCGACCGTCTGTGTAGCCTCAAGATCGACGCGCTGGAAATCTTTCTCGTTCAGAATAACGAATTTGCCTTTCTCGTATTCGTAGCCTTTTACGATCTCTTTCCACGGCACTTCCAAGCCGTCTTTCTCCGCCACCCGTTTATAGTTTACGGGGCTGTGATCGCTCCCTCGCAAGAGTCGAAACTTGAGGTCTTCCCGGCGCGTCGCTGGATAGAGAGCAATGGGAATATTAACAAGGCCGAAGCTGATACTGCCCTTCCAGATTGCACGCATAACAATCTGAGTTCGCGTCTCCCGCGCTCAGCGCGTGTTTCTTCCGCGCGGACTTTGGCCTAAGCGGCCGCTTCGAGTTGCGCGCGGCTAATCCCGCGAAGCTCGAATAAGCGGAGCAGTGTCTCTTCGATCAGATTGTTCGGGCAGGAAGCACCGGCCGTGATCCCGACCACCAACGGTCCTTCCGACAGCCAATCCTTCGCGATCACCTCGCTCTTCGCGTGGAGATCGTAATGCATGATCTCGTGCACCGAGTGTAATCGGGAAGCGTTTCTCACAAAGTAAGTCGGCAGTTTATCCTCGCCCATTTCCGCGAGATGCGAAGTGTTTGAGCTGTTGTAGCCGCCAACGACCAGCAGGAGATCCATCTTTACATCCAGAAGTTCACGGAGGGCGTCCTGACGTTCCTGCGTGGCTCCGCAGATGGTGTCAAAGAAGCGGAAATTGTTTACTGCGGCTTCGGCGCCATCACGGTCGATAATCGCCTGCCGAATACGTCGCTGCACTTCCTCGGTCTCACCGCGCAGCATGGTGGTTTGGTTCGCGACGCCGACCGTGCGCAGATGCAAGTCGGGATCAAAGCCCGGCGAATGCGCGTGCTCAAATTTCGCCAGGAACTCCGCCTTGTCGCCACCCTGCCGAATGTAATCGCAGACGTAATCCGTCTCCGCCAGCGTCAGCACGACCAGGTAATGCCCCTTGCCGTCGCCCAGGGCCCGCGAACTCGTCGCCTTCGTTTCCTCATGCTCGGCTTTGCCATGAATGATCGAGGTAGCGGATTCGCTGGCGTATTTGCGCACGCGTTTCCACACGCTCATGACGTCGCCGCACGTGGTATCGACAATCTGACAGCCGATGTCTTTGATCTGCTGGAGCGTAGAAACCTCGGTGCCAAAAGCAGGCACGATCACTACATCCTCCGGCTTCAAGTCAGCCACTTCAGCCTGCTTATTCGTCCCCATCAAATTCTTGATGCCTAACGACGAGATCTGATCGTTCACCTCCGGATTGTGAATGATCTCGCCCAGAATGAAGAGCCGGCGATCCTTAAAAACTTTCCGCGCGGCGTAGGCCAGATCGATCGCGCGCTCCACGCCGTAGCAAAAGCCGAACTGCTTCGCCAGCCGCACCGTGATGTCGCCCACTTTCATGATCCCGCCGTTGCGCCGGATCATGTCCACGATGTCGCTCCGGTAGTGCGATTCGACTTGTTCCTGCACAGCCGTCATCACCTCCGGCGTTCGGAGGTTCACCCGCTTCCCGACGGGGGTACCGCTGGAGATTAAGTTTGTGCTCACGGCACACTATCGCGGCAAAGGCCGCGGCATGCTACTCCTCAAGCAACGGACCGCTCGGCTTCGTGAACGCCGCGTCGGAAATCGAAACGCTGTTGGGCGGATCAGGCGTCTTGGAATCGTCGACGCGCTGGATCTTCGGCCCGAGGGTCGCGTCTTCCGGCTGGCTATCGGCGATGTTCACCGGCGTGCCGTTGCGCACCAAAGCGTAGAATTTCGCCGCCGCCTCACCCTTTAAACGCAGGCAACCATGGCTGCGCGGGCGCGTGTGCACATAGCCCTGATGGAATCCGTAAGCGGGCGCAAATTCGCACCAGTAACCCATCGGGTAGCCGACATAGCGGCCCGAAATATTCGCACCCGACGTTGCCGGAATAATGCGGTCGCCTTGCACGCGGAAGCCATAAGAGCCAGAGCGCTTGTGTTCGATCTTTTGGTAAATTTTGAAGTTGCCCCTCGGAGTCGGCTTCTCGGCCAATCCTACCGTGGTCGCGACGGCCATGAGTGGCCGATCGCCTTCCATGACGTAAACATTCTGTTTCGAGAGCGAAACTTTCACGCGCACATTTGACGGATCATGCGGGCGTTTCGCGGTGACGCGATAACTGCCGCCAGAGACCATGGAGGTCGTTTCGCAACTGGTCAGGAACAGTGCCGAAGAAGCGGCTGCGAGTAGGAAAAGCCGGGTAGTGAGTCGCATAATGAGGCCAACGGAAGTGCCCCCACCCCTTCTTGTCAAGGCGCGCGTGGTGATGTCCTGAATTGGCAAATTAGGACGCTACCGGCGCTCTAAGGGGCCGGCTGAGCCCGCTTCGGCAGCGCACTCCGGTCGAGGGGTGCATAATTCGGACGAGCCGCCACCTGCTCGAAGGCGGGCGATTCTTGCGCATAAAAGGGATACCCCTCTTCTCCCCCGGGTCGATAGCGCCAGTGTTTATACATCCAGAGCCACGGTGCCGGGTTGCGCCGGACATAGGGCTCAAATTCATTCCAACACGCCTGCGCGATTTCGCGGTGGCTCGCCCCTTCCGCGGGACGCAACGCCGGACGCACAATGATCCGGTAACGCCCGTCCGCCAGCGGCTCGCAAAAAAGCGGAATGATGGGAACTCCGCAGCGCACCTGCAACCAGGCGTGGGCCACAGTGACGATGGTCTTCAATCCGAAACACTCGATTACGACCGTGGGCTGATGCGGAGGCAAAGTGGTATCGACAAGGAGCGCCACACGACCTCCGGTGCGCAGGACATTGTAGAGACGAAGCACCGCCCCCTGGCGTGGAATGATGGTATGGCCGGCGCGTTCGCGGAGTTCGCGGAAAAAACGTTCGAGGAGTGGATTTTTGAACTCCTGTGCCAGGATCGCGCTTGGGAATCCCAACCACGCCGCTGCCAGGCTGAGCCATTCGAAATTGCCGTAGTGAAACGCACCGACGATGCAGCTATTCGACGGCGCGATCTCCTCGAGCGCCCGCTCCACTCCCTCCAACTCGAAGTGCTCGTGATGATTCGCACTGTTCAGGCGCGGACTCCAGAAAAGGTCCAGCATCGTGCGCGTGAAGGTTTGATAAGATTCCCGCACGATCTCCACCCGCCGCGCCGGCGAAAATTCGTCGCCAAAGGCCGCCTCCAGATTCGCCAGCGCGACCGCGCGGCCACGCCGATCGAAGCGCGCGGCCAGCCCTCCCGTCCAGCCGGCGATGTTGTAACAAGCGCGTCGCGAAAGCAACGGCACCACCTTCGTCGCCGCCGTCATCGCCAGCCATTCCAGCCGGTAGCGAATTCTCTTCCAGATTCCCTTCACGCGCGTAGCCTACGCACTCCCGGCACTGGCTGCGAGCGCCGGAAACATCTGCTTTCCTCGCCGGAACCTCCCGTATTGTCGCGTGCGATCGGCTCCGATAGAGTGCGAGGCAATGCTGGCTAAAGCTGCAGTCGTTTTTGCTGCAAAATTCAGGAAAGGATCACCGAGACGATCGAGCTATCGCAGGTTTTACCTGACCTATTTCGGCATTTTCCAGACAGCGTCTGGAAAATCAAAAACCGGGCGTGCGAATGCAAAAGGTCGGCCGCTATCAAAGAATCCGGGCCGATCTCGTGCTCGCTTCGAGACTCTCCGGACAATGTCTGCGTATGTGTTTTACGTCCGGTCCAAGATCTCGGGAGCGCACGCTTGCAGCATGCCGGTCTTCGCATCCTGCGAAGACGAACTTTTCGCATCGCGCGGAGACCCAGGACGGAACCCGCTCAAGGGAAGCCTGTTCAGCCGCCGATCGCGGCACTGCTTGAAACCACTCGCTTACCTCGAAGCGCGGAATCGGACGCGCCACCCGTGACCACAGAAGCGCAGCCTGCTAAGTCCGCCGTTGTGCTCTTGAGTGGCGGTCTCGACTCTGCTGTCACGCTAGCCCTCGCGCAGGCGCAGGGCTTCGAGACGCACGCGCTCTCTTTTGATTACGGGCAGCGGCACCGCATCGAACTGGAGGCCGCCCAGCGCGTCTCTGCCTCCATGAAGGTGCGCGATCATCGCGTGGCGAAAATCGATTTGCGCGTCTTCGGCGGTTCGGCCTTAACCGACGACATCGCGGTCCCGCACGAGCGCTCGGCCGATGAGATGACGCACGGCATCCCGATCACCTATGTGCCGGCGCGGAACACGATCTTCCTCTCCTACGCGCTCGGCTGGGCGGAAGTGCTAGGAGCCGAAAATATTTTTATTGGCGTCAACGCGGTCGATTACAGCGGTTATCCAGATTGCCGGCCGGAATTTTTGCGCGCCTTCCAACATCTCGCGTCCGTCGCTACCAAGGCAGGCGTAGGTGGCCATTCCCTCCAGATCCATGCGCCGCTGCTCGCGCTTTCCAAAGCGGAGATCATCCGGCAGGGAACAGATCTCGGCGTTGACTTCGCGCTCACGCATAGTTGCTACGATCCAAGCGCGGACGGCGCAGCCTGCGGAAGCTGCGATTCCTGCCAATTGCGCTTGAAGGGCTTCCGCGACGCGGGTCTGTCCGATCCCATCAAATACCAATGAAGCGCTGGCTCGCCATTTTTGAACTGACCGTAGCAGAGCAGCGCGTTATCATCGCACTCCTCGTCCTGATCGTGGCCGTGGTGGCGCTCAAGAATCGGGCCGACAAACGCGACCACCAAAATGCCGTCGCCGCGGAAACATCCGCTCAACCGTCGCCCAGCCCGGGAATTCGACCGTAGCCCACAAATGTAGGCTGTGACCCACTCGACTCGGCTTTCCGCGATCGCGGCAGTTTGAAATCGAAAACACCCACGCCGAAACGCGACTCATCGTGATAAGTGCGGCCGTCACTGGCACCCACCATCACGCGCCGGTCAGTCTTCTTTTCGCGCCCGAGATAGATCATGGTGTGTGTGATGGGCGGATCCTTGTCGGCCGCGTAGGTCCCGGTCCAAAACAGCAGATCTCCGGGCTTTAGGCCATCCAGTTCGAAGGTGTCTTCGTTTCGGCTGATCACGGCCTGAAAATTCCCGGCCTTCCGCACCCAGGAATACTGTCCGCTCGCATCGCGCGGAATATCTTTCAGCCCATTCTGCGTCAGGACGAAGAAGATAAACCCGGAGCAATCCAATCCTCCCGCGTCCGGGTCGGCCGAGCCGTATTTGTAATCGAGATTTCGCGCGGTCAGGGCGAGGGCGGCATCAATGACCTTTTTCACCGACGCCGGATAATTCTCGAAGCCTTTGATGTCGTTAGGCGAAAGGGTCGCGCCGGGAGGCTGCGACTTCTTCGGGCTGACGCTGGGAGAAGGGCTCGGGCTTTCTTCGGGACCGGGCGATTCTTTCGCAGTTGCGCTAGGTGAAGGGCTCGGAGATTCGTCGGGCTCCGGTGTGGGCGATGATTTTTTCTTTTTCTTAGGAGAAGGAGAGGGCGAAATCTTCGACTTTGGAGTGGGGCTCGGCGTCTCGCTTTCTTCCGGCGTTGGGCTTGGCGTAGGGCTTTT
>JBDUAH010000008.1:0-21739 GCA_040004745.1 Chthoniobacterales bacterium
GAGGCCTGGCTGGGCGTAGCGGCCGAGCGACAATCATTGGAAAGCGTAGCAACGCCGCTTTCAGCTCGGGACATTTAGCTCACGATGCCAGCAGCCGGGAAAAGATTGCGCGGTCTCTGCGAGATCGTTAATGAATTTGCTACCGATGACTTCCGCCGAAGCCACTTTGCCGCGCCGATCGTTTGGCCAGACGATGCGACGCGATGCGTGGTGGGCACAGCCGTTGCTGATCTTCTGCGGGTTTGCGGCTTTCATTCTCTACTCCACCTGGGCGGCTTTCCAGGGGGCGTATTACCACTACGGGCCTTACCTTTCGCCGTTCTATTCGCCGGAGATTTTTGGAGATTCGCCACATAGCTGGTTCGGGCCGAAACCGGGGTGGTGGCCGGGTTGGCTGATGTTTTCGCCGGCGTTTCTCATTCTCTGGGCGCCGGGCGGGTTGCGGCTGACCTGCTATTATTATCGCGGCGCTTATTATAAAGCGATGTGGGCCGATCCGCCCGCCTGCGCGGTTGGCGAGCCGCGGAAAACGTATCTCGGCGAGAAATCATTTCCGCTCATCCTGCAAAACGTGCATCGCTATTTTCTCTATCTCGCGATCGTCTTCATCATTCTTCTCTCGACTGATGTCTGGAAGGCGATGTGGTTCGCCGATGGGTTCGGGATTGGTGTGGGGACGATCGTGTTGGCGATCAATGTGGTCTTGTTGAGCGCGTTCACTTTTGGCTGTCACGCGCTGCGACATCTCATCGGCGGTTTTCGGGATCAGCTTTCGAAATCGGCCGGCGGCTATCGCGCTTACGCCTGCGTGACTTGTTTGAATCAACGCCACATGCGCTGGGCTTGGTTGAGTCTTTTCTGGGTCGGCTTTTCCGATCTTTACGTGCGGCTATGCGCGATGGGTATCTGGACGGACTTTCGTTTGATGTAGGGGGAACGCGCGATGCCGGAATACGAGACCATCCAACACGACGTTCTTGTGATTGGCTCGGGCGGCGCGGGATTGCGCGCGGCCATCGAAGCTTCGGCAGCGGGCGTTTCCGTGGGGATGGTTTGCAAATGTCTGCTCGGAAAAGCGCATACCGTGATGGCGGAAGGCGGCGTGGCGGCGGCGCTCGCGAATGTGGACGAGCGCGATAGCTGGCGCGTCCATTTCGCCGACACGATGCGCGGCGGGCAGTACGTGAACAATTGGCGGATGGCCGAACTGCACGCGAAGGAAGCGCCGGATCGAGTGCGGGAATTGGAGGCCTGGGGGGCGGTTTTTGATCGCACGAAGGACGGAAAAATTCTGCAGAGGAATTTCGGAGGACATAAGTATCCCCGCCTCGCGCATGTGGGCGATCGCACGGGCTTGGAGATGATCCGCACGTTGCAGGATCACGGTGTGCATCAAGGCATCGATGTGCACATGGAGATTTGTGTGCTGGCGTTGCTGCGCGATGAGGAGCGCGTGGTCGGTGCGTTCGGCTACGATAGGGAGCGCGGGCGGTTCAGGATTTTTCGCGCGAAAGCCGTGGTGCTCGCGACGGGCGGAATCGGGAAGGCCTACAAGATTACGAGCAACAGCTGGGATTGCACCGGCGACGGGCACTCGCTCGCGTATCACGCTGGCGCGTCGCTGATCGATATGGAGTATGTGCAATTCCATCCTACGGGAATGGTCTGGCCGCCGAGCGTGCGCGGGATGCTCGTAACTGAAGGGGTGCGCGGCGAGGGCGGCATCCTAACGAATAGTGAAGGTCGGCGTTTCATGTTCGATTCCATTCCGGAGAACTACAAAACGCAAACAGCCGACAACGCGGAGGAAGGCTGGCGTTACACGCAGGGCGACAAGGATGCGCGCCGTCCGCCGGAGTTACTCACGCGCGATCACGTGGCGCGCTGTATCGTGCGCGAGATCAAGGAAGGACGCGGGAGCCCGCACGGCGGCGTGTTTCTCGACATCGCGTGGATCAAAGAAAAGCTGGGGAACGCGGAGGAGCATATCAAGCGCAAGCTGCCGAGCATGTATCACCAGTTCAAAGCGCTGGGCGATATCGACATTACGCGCTCGCCGATGGAGGTGGGGCCGACCACCCACTACGTCATGGGCGGGATCCATGTGAATGCCGACACCCAGATGTCGGATGTGGCCGGACTTTTCGCGGCGGGCGAATGTGCGGCGGGGATCAATGGCGCGAATCGGCTGGGCGGAAACTCGCTTTCCGATTTGCTCGTCTTCGGAAAACGCGCAGGCGAACATGCGGCCGTCTTTGCGAAAGAGAACTCGTTAGGGGATGTCGACGACGCGCAAGTGGAGCGCGTAACGAGGGAAGCGCTGGCGCCATTCGACGACAGCAATGGCGAAAATCCTTACACCGTGCAGCGTGACTTGCAGGAGACGATGCAGGCAAACGTCGGCATCGTCCGCAACGAAAGCGAAATGGAAACTGCGCTGCAGGATTTGCGACAGCTTTGGGAACGCGCCGGTCGCGTGGGAGTGATCGGCACACGCGATTTCAACCCTGGCTGGCACACCGCGCTCGACTTAAAGAATTTGCTCACGGTTTCGGAAGCGATCGCGCGTTCCGCCTTGCAGCGGAAGGAGAGTCGCGGCGCTCAATTCCGCGATGATTATCCGGAAAAGGACGAGAATTTTTCGCAGTTGAACACGCTGGTTTCCAAAGAAGACGATGGCGATATGCGCGTGCGAATGGAGACGCTCAGGGAGATGCCGAATTATTTGCGGGAGATCATCGAGGAGATGAAGTGAGCAGAGTCACTTTCAAAATCTGGCGTGGCGGCACGAACGGCGGCGCGTTTCGCGATTACGAAACCGAGATTTCCGAAGGGATGGTCGTGCTCGATGCAGTCCACGATATTCAGGCGACGCAGGCTAACGACATGGCGTGCCGTTGGAACTGCAAGGCCGGAAAGTGCGGTTCGTGTTCGGCGGAGGTGAATGGCATTCCCAAGCTCATGTGCATGACGCGCTTGAGCGATCTGCCACTCGATCAACCGATCACGGTGGAGCCGATGAAGGCGTTTCCAATTTTGAAGGACTTGATCACGGATGTTTCGTGGAATTTTCGGGTGAAGAAGCGAATTAAGCAGTTCAAGCCGCGCGTGCCGGATGCGCCGGATGGGACGTGGCGGATGCAACAACGGGACGTTGATCGCGTGCAGGAGTTCCGGAAATGCATCGAGTGTTTTCTTTGCCAGGATGTCTGCCACGTCCTGCGCGATCATCACAAGCACGACGAGTTCATCGGGCCGCGTTTTCTCGTTTATACCGCGGCGCTGGAGATGCACCCGCTCGATACGGAGGATCGCATTCCCGAACTGCGGGAGGCGTACGGTGTCGGCTATTGCAACATCACGAAGTGCTGCACGAACGTCTGCCCGGAAGACATTCACATTACCGACAATGCGATCATCCCGTTGAAGGAGCGCGTGGTGGATCAGTATTTCGATCCGATCGCGAAACTCTTGCGTTGGCTGCGACGTTAGGACTCGCATTTCCGCGCGCGAAAGCCTTAACCTCACGCCTATGTTCGACCTGAAAACGCTCTCGAAGGACGCCATTCCCGCAGCGCTGGAAAAAGCCGAACGCTATCGATTCTTGAACGAGCCTGCGGAAGCAGAAAGCATCTGTCTCGATGTACTCGAGGTCGCGCCTGATAATCAGGAGGCGCTGGTAATGCTACTGCTGGCGCTGAGCGATCGGATCGCGAAGGGCTACGGCGTCAGCGACACGCAGGCGAGCGAGCTTCTGGGCCGACTTACGGGAGAATATGAGCGCGCTTATTTCTCCGGCATCCTGGCAGAGCGGCGCGCGAAGATGAAGCTGGCGCAAGGCGCGCACGGAGCGGTGTGGGCATACGATTTGTTTCGCGAAGCGATGCATTGGTTCGAAAAGGCAGAGGCCATCCGACCGGCAAAGAATGACGATGCGGTCCTGCGGTGGAACACGTGCGCCCGCATTATCGAGAAGAACAAGCTTGTGCCGCGAGAGGAAGACAAGGTCGAGCCAGCTTTCGACTGATCGCGTCGCAAAGGAGGGGCGCCCTCCAGGCCTCCGCGTTTCTGCAAGAGAAAACGGGCGGCCTAGGGGGCGACGCTCCTTGCCACCTAAACGGACGATCCCGCGGGAATCGACTCGGGCGCCTGGTCGGCAGACGGACGTCTCAAGCAAAATGCGAGCACGCTGCCGATGACGCAGAGAAAGGCGGCGGCGTAGAAAGGCGTCTCTCCGTAGTGCGTGACGGGCTTAGCCAAATCGAGCATGAGGAGCGCGCCGCCGAGAAGTGGACCAAGCAAACGCGCAGTGCTGCCGGCGGATTGCATCACGCCCAGAGCGCGGCCCTGCCACGTGCGATCGATCATCTGCGAGGCGAGACCGTTCAACGCCGGGCTGGCAAAACCGCTCCCGCACGATAGGCCAACGCAGGCGACCAGAAGCAAGGAAAGTGTGCCGCAGAATGGCAGGAATGCGAGCGAAGCTGCGGTCAGAATCAAGCCGGTGCGCGCGAGACTGGTTTCGCCAAATATTTTCACCAGTCGGCCGATCAATCCGCCTTGGACGATCACCGTGACAATACCGATGAAGCCGAAAAGATAGCCGGTGGCGTGCGCGTCGTAGCCGAAACGTCGCGCAGTAAAAAGGGCGAAGAGCGTGGTCATGACGGTGAACCCAGCGACCAGGAAGAAATAAGTCGCGACCACGAGCCCAAACATCCAGCCGCTGCCGTGGCGGAAGACCTCGATCGTGGACGCGTCTTCGTGCGGTTTGGCGCGGTGTTCTTTGGGCAAGCTCTCCGGCAGGATGAAGTAGAGCAGGGCGACGTTCGCGGCAGCCAGACAGGCCGCAAAATAGAAGGGCGCACTGTTCGAAACCTGGCTCAGGATTCCGCCGATCATGGGACCGAAGGTAAAACCGAGGCCGAAGGCGGCGCCGATCATACCCATCCATTTCGAGCGCGTCGCGGGCGTGGTGACGTCGGCGATGTAGGCTTGGGGGATGGAGATATTGCCGCCGGTGACCCCGGCGATGATCCGCGCGACGAACAAGAGCAAGAGCGATTGCGCCCAGCCCATGAGGGCAAAACCAAGCGCGGTTCCTGCGAGGCTGAGCATGAGCACCGGCCGCCGCCCGAAACGATCTGAAAGCCGCCCAAGGATGGGCGTGAAAATGATCTGCATACCCGAGTAGATGCCGGTCAACCAACCGATCTGCATCGGCGTGGCGTGGAAATGCACCGCATATAGCGGCAGGACGGGGATGATGATCCCGAAACCCACCATGTCGATGAAGACGGTGAGAAAAAGGACGAAGAGCGGAGAACGAAAACGGGACATGCGAACGGATAAGGTGTCGCAGGTATGCGGAACTGCAATGGGAGTGCGGGAGCGGGTCTTCCACTCCGACTCATACTCTTAATCTTAATCCTACTCTTCACCCTCCCCGCTGAGGGATCGGGAGTATGAGTGAGAGATCAGGCGTGCCGCCGGTTGAAGCGGGCCACTTCGCGTTCTGTCTCGCGATCGGTGGCGCGCTTCTTCAGATCCGCTCGTTTGTCGTGGGCGACCTTGCCCTGCGCGACGCCGAGTTCGGCTTTGAGGTGGCCTTTTTTCCAATAGATGCTGAGTAGGACGAGGGTGCGGCCCGCGACGGCAGTCTCGACGTAAAGCTTGTCGATTTCCTGACGGTGCAGGAGGAGGCGTCGCACCCGTTTCGAGGGAGGAATCTCGTGGCTCGCCTGCGCGTAGGGCTGGATGTCGGCATTATGGAGGAACGCCTGACCCTTTTCGATGCGCGCGAAGGCATCACTGATGTTCGCCTTCCCAGCGCGGATCGATTTGACCTCGCTGCCTTTGAGTTCGATCCCCGCTTCGTAGCGATCGAGGATATGGAAATCGCGCAGAGCTTTCCGATTAACGATCGAATCCGTCGCCATGATGCGATGCTCAGGTGGACGCAGTCCGCATCCTCATTCCCAAAAAGAGCGCTAGACGCCTTCGGCCGGCTTGCTCTCAGGCGCGAGCTCGTAGGTGAGCTTGCCCTCGATGATCTCACGCAGCGCAATGTCGGTGAGCGAGGAACGGGGCGTGGCTTCGACCAGCGGACGATGCCCTTGACCAAGCTGCCGCACCCGCCGGGAAACAACGTTGATCAGCAACTGCTGGTTTGGAATCACTTTGGCTGCTTCCTGCAGGAGTTGGGTGGTCATATTGCGCAAGGAACGGACGGCGCTGCTGGTGCCTGTCGGAAACTGAAGGATGGCCGAATTCTCGCCGGAAAGAGCCGGGGGAATAATATTCGAGGCAATCATCGGCGGGGAAAGCGAATCGTGACTTTGTGGGCTCGGTGCGTAGCTGTCAAACAATTTCGCCCTTTTGGCAAGCGTCTAGCGAGGGCGTGATCGCCCCGGCCATCTCAAATTTGCTGAGTCGCTGCCTGACTAGGCCAAAACGATCGTGGATGGGGTCAGGCGGCCGTGATGAATTTCATTAAAAATGCGCGACGGCCCCGTTCGTGCTAGGCAGCGATGCTCCCGTTTTTTAAAGGAAAAGAACGCAAAAATCGAAAATTCTTATTGCTTCCCTGCTCGAATCTAATAAAAAGATGCCGCCAGCAATATTGGCACAGAAGCAATTATTGACGTTGCGACTCAATTATGACAATTATTGAAACAACGAAACCAATAACAACCAGAAACATGAAAACAAACCGTTCCTACCTCGCTTCGGCAAAAGCCCTCCTTGTTGCCTGCGCTCTCTCCGCTCTCGCGATTGCATCTGCAAACGCCGTTGTTGTCACCTGGGATTTCAACCCGGGAAACCAGAATGGTAACGCCGGCACGAACACGCTCACTTTCACGCAGTCGGGCTACGACCTCACTGTTCGCGGGTACGACAATGTGTCGGGGCCAGATACACTGCACGAACTCTACTATAAAGATGTGGCTGCGAGCGGCGGAGCGGCGGAACACGGCCTTGGCTTGGTCGGCGTTCCCGATAACGAATTCGGAGCGGACTCGAACGGCACTCCTTTAAATTATCTCCAACTCGACCTCCGCTCGATTCTCGCGGCCAACGCTATGAATGGGATGGTTCAGGTCACCAGCCTGCAGGCGGGTGAAGGTTTTGCAATCTTCGGCTCTAATTCTCTCGGACAGTTAGGCACGCAACTTGGCGGATCTTTTGTGGGAACGGCTTTCGACGGCCAGTTCGTAGCCATTCCTGACTTCGGAAGTTTCCAGTTCATCTCGATCGCAGCCACTTCGGGCGACATTCTTCCAACCGCCTTTCGTGCAACATTCACGCCCATCCCTGAGATGAGCGCGCTCTTCCCAATTCTCGGTTTGCTGGCAGCGGTTTCGGCCACGCAAATTCTCCGCCGCCGTCGTGCGGCGAGGGCGGGAGAGACTTCCGCGTAATCGATTTTATAACCTGCTGCTTGGGGCGGCCGTCTTCGAAGGGAGACGGCCGCTTTGCTTTTCGCCGGTGTGCTGACACGCGTCCGACCGGGCGGGGCGCGATCTATTCAGCGGCGGGCGCCGCGATTTTGCTCTGCGCTTTTTCCAACAGCGCTTTTTCTTCCGGAAGCAATTTCACCCCTGAGCCCAATTGCAAATAAACCCACGCTTTCTCAGTTTCACCCGCGGCCGCGAGGAAAACGCCGTAGTAGGCAGCATAGGCAGGTTCACGCAGCTTTTCCTGGGGAAGGGCAGCCATCGCCTCAACCGCCCCGGCGGCATCGCCCTTTGAGTATAGAGAGAACGCGTAAGTCGACAGGAAGGCCGGATTTTTTGGCTCCTTCCGATGAAGGTCCGCTGCAATCTTCCGCACTCGTTCCGGCTCGGCTCCGAGCAGGAGTCCGAGTTGCGCCATATTATTTTGGAGAGACAAATCCTGCGGCATGATTTCCACGAGGCGAAGAAGCGTCCGAAACAGGCCTCCGGTATCGCCAGCCTCCGAGTAGTATCGATAGAGACTGCTGAGCGCCTCCTCTTTTTGCGCCGGATCTTTCGTCAACGTCCACAGCAGATCTGCCGCTTCGTCCACCCAGCGCCATTCGATCACTGTCCGAACAAGCGCGGAAACCAGCTTCGCCTGGCCGGAGGCTTCCTTTTTTGCGGCGGTCCACTCTCGCTCCGCAGCCACGCTCTGGCCCTGCTCACGAAAAGCGCGGGCGAGGTAAGCGTGACGGAGAAACTCAAATCCTTCCCAAGGATGCGCCTTGGCCAACGCTTCCAGACCGGCCCAATCGGAGAGGTTCGAGTATGACTCCGCGATGGTCAGCGGCACCGGCCAGACGTTGAGTATTTTGGCATCGAGACCGTTCGTGTAATTGAGCGCCAGGGCGCTCAACTTGTTTTTGTTCATCCACGCGATGAGAAGCGCCAGATCGTTGGCATTGGCTGCGGCCTTTGTTTCAATCTCTGTGAGGTAGGACGTGTAATCGGGGTGCCGCAGTTGCTTCAAAATGTCCAGATAGAGAAGCGCGTCCTGGAAGGACGCTTCCGGGTAGTCCTTCAATTCCTGAGCCAGTTTCAATACCACTTGGGAACTCCGGCGGTTGGCACCATCAGCGATCAGCGCACGAGTGGCGGCCGTCCTCTGCCCGGACACCTTGCGCAACTCCTGCAACGTCGCGCGCGCCATTTCGCGGTCCGCCGGATCGGGCAGCCGCAGTTTTACCGTCGCGAGACGCATCTCGTATTCTTTCTCACCCGGCGCCAACTGCGCTGCCCGCGCCCAATGTTCTCTCGCCTCCTGGAGTTTGTTCTGAGCTTCTGCCAACTGACCAGCCGCCGCGTGGTAGGCGACCGTCTTATCTCCCTCCCCGACTTCCGCGAGCGTTTTCGCAGCAATCGGAATCTCGGCGAACTTCAAGGCGCACGACGCGAGTGCGATTTTATCGGCCGCGGAGCCGGGCGCCATCTGTACCGCCATTCTCCGCCAGTCCAAAGCCGTAGGCACGGCAGCTACCTCTTGGATCGTAGCCAGCATGCGGACGGCCTCGAGACTGTGCGGATTCAACTGAAAGGCACGCCGCGCACTCAATGCCGCGGCTTTCACGTCGCCGCCGCTCAAGAAAGCTGCGGCTCGCCGGAGCGCGTGCCGTTCCTGCCACTCACCATAAAGCTTCGATCCACCCCAACAAACGAGGACCAGCATGACGAGGCCGCCGATCGATCCGAGAACGAACCGCGCGATTGTCCGCTCTGTTCTGCTGACGCGTTTGTACAACGAATGAAATTCCCACCGGGACGGCCTTCAACTCCAGATGCCATTACCGTAAAGAACTGTAAGCTGAGCGACGCCCTCAGAGCAATTGCCAATTAGTCGCCGCGGCGCACGGAGTTCCACTTGCTCTTGCAGTTTAAATAAGCAAGGGTTCGGCCTGTTCGGGCTGTGGCTCAGCTTGGTAGAGCGCCTGTCTCGGGTGCAGGAGGTCCAGGGTTCAAATCCCTGCAGCCCGATTTCCTCCTTCTGCCTGTCGCCGTGCCTTTGGAACTGGCCCGCACTCGATTACGATCACGTCCATTGCGCACGAGGAGATGAACGAAACCGCCCTGACTGCGATCGCGATCACCGGATTCGGCGTCGCTTTTTCACATGCCGCTCTTCCGACGCATTGGCTGCCGTTTGTGCTCGCCGCGCGCGCGCAACGTTGGAACTACGCAAAGACCCTCGGGGTCACTGCACTGGCCGGGACTGGACACGTTCTGGTCACAGCCGCGCTCGGTTACCTCATCGCCTGGTTTGGGATCGTGATGAACGAGAAAATCGGGGCCTGGTTTCCCATCATCGCTGGAGGCGTTCTGATTTTGCTCGGAGCGTTTTACATCTACCGGCAACTCAGCGGCCGAGGTCACGCGCATCATCATCTCTTTTGCGGCCACGCCCATTCTCACGAGGGTGAATTGGACCACCAGGACCATCACACCTCACCGCCGATTTCCTCCCGCGCACCCGCCGCCTCTGATCGTGTCGCTATCACCAGCCTGCTTGCGCTTCTCACGTTTTCGCCCTGCGAGGCGTTTCTGCCGATTTACGGATCCGGTGTCCAATACGGCTGGATGGGGTTCGCGTTGTTGACCGCAATTCTCTCGGTCGGAACTGTCGCGGGAATGGTGGTTTTCACAGCGCTCACGCTCGCTGGCGTGCAAAAAATCCGGCTCGACGTGCTGGAAAAATACGAGAGCGGTCTCGTTGGCGGTCTGCTTTGCGCCGTCGGCATCTTGATAATCTTCTTCGAGAAATGATGGTGCAAGAATCATGGCTAACGAATTGAAAGCAGGCGACCCCGCCCCGTCGTTTCGCGCGACCGCGGTCGGCGGCAAATACCAATCCGGACAGGACGTCGCGCTGGAGGACTTCCGCGGGAAAACGGTAGTCCTTTATTTTTATCCGAAGGACGACACGCCGGGGTGCACCACGCAGGCTTGTGAACTGCGCGACGCGTGGCCGGATCTAGGCAGACGCGCGGAAATCTTCGGGGTTAGCGTCGACTCACCCGGGAGTCACGAAAAGTTCATCGCGAAATTCAATCTCCCCTTTCCTCTCCTCTCCGATGTCGATCGCAAGATGGTCGAAGCCTACGGCGTTTGGGTGGAGAAGAGCATGTATGGCAAGAAATACATGGGTGCGGAACGCAGCACGTTTATCATCGACGCCAACGGAAAGATCTCCGCGATTTTCCAGAAGGTGAAACCGGCGGAACACGTCGCTCTTTTGCAAGAGGCACTGGCAGAATAGTTCGCGCGGAATGAAGAAAGAGAGTTGCAGTTGCTCCTATCCGATGCTTGCATGGCGCTCCGCAAAAGCGGGATAGCAACCTTATGGGATCACTCAAAAAGCGCCGGAAGGCGAAAATCTCCAAGCATAAGCGCCGCAAGCGCATGAAGGAGAATCGCCACAAAAAGCGTCTCCGTTACAAGTCGTAATCGCGCGCCAGGCGCGTCGGAGTCCCTTTTCTGCGGTGCTGCAGTTGCTCGTCGAACGCCTCCTTCAGGAGGGTTTGCGCCCGCTCTGGCGCGCCGCTACACTCCGAGGCATGAAACGGAAGCAGCCGTGGGTCGCGCTCGCCGCGTGCACGTTTCTGCTCTGGGCTGTCGTCTCAGCTCACGCTCGTCCGCCAGGTCCTGCGCCCGGCGCGATCGACGACTCTTTGCGTTTGATTCCGCCAGCCGATCTTTCGCTGGCCCCGACTGGCGTGCGCAAAGCGGATGCGCTGGCCGACTTCGTCGAAGGCGCGCGTCTTGAAGAAAGCGGGGAAATCGAGGCCGCGCTGGAGGTTTACCAAAGGGTTCTCACCGTCGAGCCCGGCGAGATTGAACTTGCTTCTCGGGTGGCGTCTCTGCTCACGCGGCAGGAGGATTTTCCGCGGGCGATCGACATTTTGAAGGATGCGATCAAGGCGAATCCGAAGGAAACGGCGCCTTTTCTCCAGCTCGCCTATCTTTATTCCAAGCATCTCCGCAAACCGGACCAGGCGGTAAAATACGCCAATCAAGCGATCGACCTCGACCCGGACAATATCGACGCCTACCAGCGCATTTACGAAATTGAATCAACGCGCGGCCGCCAGAAGGAGGCGCTCGCCACTCTCGACCGCGCCGCCAAGATCGAGAGCAAGGACCCCACTTTTTGGACACGGCTCGGGAAGCTCTACGCGGCGAATTTATTTCAACCCGACACAGACCCAGCCCCGGAAGATCTGAAGAAGGTGAACGCATTCTTCCGGCGCGCCGTCGCCGTTGCCGGCGACGATGGCGGCGCGATCAAGGAAGTCGCCGACTACTTTGCGGCCACGCAGCAAATCGACGAAGCGATCCCCCTATACCTGAAAGTGCTCGAACTCGAGCCCGATGACACGAACGCGCGTGAGAAACTCGCCACCGGCTTCGTCATGACTAATCAACGGGTCAAGGCCATGGATCTGCTGGCGAAGATCATCGCGGATTCGCCGCAGAAATATCAGCCCTACGAATTGCTCGCACAGTTACAGGACGAGGAAGGCCGCAACTTCCTTCGCGCGAACCAAGACGACGAGGCGAAAGCACAGTTTGCCAAGGCCGCGGCCAACTATCAGCAGAGTCTGCTCATCAATCCCGGCCGAGCGCAGACCTATTTGCGCGCTGCGGAATTACTCCTCGGCCCTTTACGAGAAAGCGAACGCGCGGAAAAAATTCTCCTCGAGGGGCGGCAACGGTTCCCGAACGCGCCAGAGTTCACTTATTTCCTCGCGATTGCCCAGCGCGAATCGAAACGCGCACAGCAGGCCGTGGTGACCTTCGAGGAAGCGCGGAACGAAGCGGAGGAAAACGCGAGCGAACTGTTAACCGCGCGTTTCTATTTCGATTATGGCGTCGCGGCGGATCAGGCCGGTCTCTACGACAAAGCGGGCGATCTCTTCAAACGCTCAATCGCTATCGATCCGGCAAAAGCCGCGGAAGCCTACAATTACCTCGGCTTCATGTGGGCCGAACACAATCTGCACCTCGAGGAAGCGGAGGAGATGGTGAAACAGGCGCTTCTCCTCGATCCGGATAATGGCGCCTATCTCGACACTATCGGCTGGGTCCATTTCCGCAGAGGTCGATTCGACGAAGCGCTAAAAGATCTGCTCCGCGCCGCGCAGAGCCTGAAAAAGGACGATCCCGTGGTCTTCGATCACATCGGCGACACGCTGGCGAAACTGAATCGCGTGCCGCAAGCGCTCGAGTATTGGCAGAAAGCCGCCACACTTGATCCCGAGAACAAGACCCTCACCGAAAAGATCGAGAGCACTCAGACTAGAATGAGCAAGAGCGGGCCGATCAAGCCCCTTCCCCTTCCTTGAGGCGGCGCCGCACCGCATCGCGGATGATCGCCTAACGAATGCCGACTTCGCCCTCCAGACGATACCCCACCGCGTGGCAGCGCAAGACGATGTGGGCCGCGCTGACCGCGATCTTCGTCGTGCTCCTGGTCTTGATCGTCACGGCGGCCGTTTGGATTGGCGCCTACCTGATTCGGTTTCTGCAGCCGATCCTCATCCCGGTCGCGATCGCGGCCATCCTCGCCTACTTACTCGATCCCTTGGTCACGCATCTGGCCGCACGCAGGATGAGCCGCACCAAAGCGATCACTCTCATCTTCGCCGTCGCCTTTCTCGCGGTGGCGGCGCTCGCCTCCTGGGTGGTGCCTACGATCTCGATGCAAAGCGCCAGCTTTGCGCGCGAACTGCCCACCTATACGATCCGCGCACGCGATAAAGTGGTCGACCTTCTCTATCGCTATAATCAAGCCTTCGCCGTCGCTCCTGGCGGAAAGACCAAACCGCGCTCCGCCGCCGCCACCTTCGCGAACTGGCTCCTCTCCTCGCCCGCGCAGACTCCCTCGCCTAACGAGGCCCAGGTTTCGCCCAACGCCTCCCCCGCTCCATCGCCGCCGCGTGAAACCATCGGCCCTACCCAACCGAAGCTCTCCACTGCCGACCGCCAACGCATCCAGGACTGGGTCGAACACCAACTCCCCAATCTTCAGAATCAGCTCCCCACCCTGGCCGATAAGCTGTGGCGCGTGCTCAAGACCAGCATCGGCGGCTTCCTCGGCGTCACCGGTTTCCTGCTCAGCCTCGTGATGGTCCCGATCTACCTCTTCTTTCTCCTAAAGGAGCGGCCTGCCATCGAGGAGCGTTGGCGCGAATATCTTCCCCTGCGCGCCTCCCCTTTGAAGGACGAAGTCGTCGCCGTTTTAACCCAGATCAATAATTACATCATCGCGTATTTCCGTGGGCAGCTCCTCGTCTGTCTCATCGATGGAATTCTGATCTCCGTCGCCCTACTCGCGCTTGGCCTCAACTTCGCTCCCCTCATCGGCCTCCTCGTCATCATTCTCACCATGATCCCCTATGTCGGGATCGTGCTCTGCTGGGTCCCCGCCGTTCTTATCGCTGCGGCGCAATGGGGCGATTGGAGTCACGTCCTCCTCGTCACCGCCATCTTCGTCATCATTCAAAACCTCGAGGCCATCTTCATCGCGCCGCGCATCGTCGGTAATTCCGTCGGCCTTCATCCCATGACGGTGATCGTCTCCATCTTTGTCTGGGGCCTGCTCATTGGTGGACTTCTCGGGCCGATTCTTGCCGTGCCCTTGACCGCTGCGGTTAAAGTTCTTCTCGCCCGCTACGTCTGGGGACGCCGTCTCCGCGAGCAAGTCGAGGAACAAATCGAAGACGTGCCGATCGTGCACGGGGCGTAAAACGGCATATCTGACCCGCGAATCGGCGCGCGAGAGTTGTTGCGAAACGGACCCGTCGCTGGGATAAGGGATCGCGCGATGGCAAAACAGGTAAGACGTGTACGACGCAAGAGGACGAAATCCGTCATCCGTTGGAACCTCACGCTCCGCCACGTCCGCACGCAGATCTTTCTCGGTGCGATTGTCGTCGGCTTCGCTCTCGGGTTGGTCATTTTAAACTACGCCCCGCGCGCCTATGGCACCTGGCGGGAGGGACAACTTCTCCGCCAGGCCAACGAGCTCTTGCAAAAGCAGGACCTGAAAGGCGCCACGGAGGCGGCGGAGCTGATGTTGCGCCGCCGCCCGTCGTCACTCGCCGCGTTCCGGATCCTGGCGGAGATCACGGAAAAGCAAAACCGCGCCGAGACCGTCGCCTGGCGTGCTCAGATTGCGCGCGCCCTGCCCGGAAATCTCGATGCCCAGCTCAATCTTGCGTCCGCGGCGCTGCGCTTTGGCCAGCTTGATACCGCCAGGGGCGCTCTCGACGGCATCCGACCCGCCGACCGCGACAAGGCCGCCTACCACGTCGTGGCCGGATGGCTCGCTCGCGCCCAAGGCAACGACAAAGCGGTCGAGGAGCATTTCGCCGCCGCTCTCGAGCAGGAACCGACTAACGAGTTATATCAATTCAACCTCGCCGCTCTCCGTCTCCGGGCGGTGGAACCGAACCTTTACGATGAGGCCCGCGCCACGCTCGAACGTCTGAGCAAAGTGCCGGAATTCCGCGCCGGCTCCCTCCGCGCTTTACTTACCGACGCGATTGAGCGCGACGATCTCCCGCGGGCCGACGGCCTGGCGCAGGATTTACAAATGACGCAGCAGGTCACGTTCGCCGATTACCTGCTCAGCCTCGATTTCTACCGCAAGCTCGATGAGAAAAAATTCTCCGCCGTCCTGGAAAAAATCAAACCCGTCGCGGTTCGCAATGAAAACGACCTGGCGAATCTGATGAACTGGATGATCCAGAACAGTCTCGCGGGTGAAGTTTTGAAATGGGCGGACAAACTTCCGCCAGAAGTCGCGACCGTCCCGCCACCGGCGATTTCCATCGCCGAAGCCTTCGCCGAAGTTAAAAATTGGTCGCGGTTAAAACGCTGGACCCGCAGCGGTGCCTGGGGCGATTCTGAATACCTCCGCCTTGCGTATCAGGCCTACGCGGCCCGGCAGGCGAAACAATCCGGCGCCGAAGCCGAGTTCAATTCCCTCTGGCACGCGGCCGAGCATAATGCCGCGGAGAAACCGGAACGCGAAGCCGCCCTCGCGCGGCTGGCCATGCGTTGGAATCTCCCTCTCGAAGCTGAGCAACTCTGGCAGCGCGTGGCCAGACATGCCCCGATGCGCCGCGAAGCTCTCGACGCTTTGGCTCGCATTTTCCGGGCGAACAACGACCTGCCGCACCTCCTCGATGTTTACAAACAATTGCACGCCAGTTCCCCGAGGGAACCGGTGCTGGCTGCGAATTACGCGCGTCTCGCTTTGCTGATTGCGCCAAGCACGCAAGAAGCGCAACGCCAAGCCAGGGAGGCCTACGAAGCCGCGCCTAACGACGTGAACGCGGCGGTCACCTATGCGTTTGCGCTTTACGGTCTCGGCCGCACCGCGGAGGGAGTCGAAGTCTTGGGCAAGCTGCCGCACGATGAGCTGCTCAACTCCCACGCGGCCGTCTACGCCGTCGTCCTTTTGCTCGATGAAGAGAAACGTGAACTGGCCCAAGAGTACGTGGCCGCCGCCCGGGGCGGCCCTCTTTTCCCCGAGGAAAGAAAGCTGCTCGATGAAGCGCTCGCCAGGTCGGAAAAGTCCCTGCCATCGCCGACTCCGACGCCAGAGCCCACCTCCTCCGCGCCAGCTCCGGCTGAGACGCCAGCCCCACCGGAGCCCTAGGCATTTGCGACCGCGAACGGGTGACTACAAACCCGCCATTGCCTGCTCCACCAGCAACGCCGCCATTGGCTCAGTAGCCTTGTCGAGCGCCGCGTTCGCTTTCTTCAAGCGCGGCGCCTCGCCGCTCGCCAGCGCCGCGCGGAGTTCCGCCAGTAAACCTTCGATTTCTGCCTTTTCCGGCGCGCTAATCTGATCCCGCAGAACACCAAACGCGCTTTCCACCGCACGCTCCATCTCTTCGGCTTTCAACTTCGCCTCCGTCCAGACGCGCTCATTCATGTCCTCGAAAGCGTGGTCGAGCGAATCCGCGATCATCGCTTCCACCGCTTCATCGGAAACGTCCACGGCGCTATTGATCTCCACGATTTTCTCGCGCCCTGTCCGCGTATCGCGCGCTAACACATGCAGAATCCCGTTCGCGTCGATTTCAAATTGCACGCCCACGCGGGCCACGCCCTTCGGCGCCGGCTCGAATTCGAGCTCGAATTCGCCTAACGGCCAGTTGTCCCGCGCCATCTCGCGCTCGCCTTGCAGAATCTTGATTCGCATCGCCCGTTGGTGATTCACCGCGGTCGTAAACATCTCGCCCGCCTTCAGTGGAATGGTGGAGTTGCGCGGAATGATCACGTTCATCAATCCGCCGAAAGTCTCGATGCCTAACGAGAGCGGCGTGACATCGAGCAGAATGACATCGCGCACCGCACCCGACAGAATTCCCGCCTGAATCGTCGCCCCCAGCGCCACCGCTTCGTCCGGATTCTGCGACGTATTCGGCGCGCGACCGAAAATCTCTTCGACCAATTCTCGCACCAGCGGCATCCGCGTCATCCCGCCCACCAGAATCACTTCGTCTAAATCTCCCGGCACCAGCTTCGCATCCGCGAGCGCCCGCAAGCAATGCCTCCGTGTTCGCTCCACAATCGGTCCCGCGATCGCGTCCAGTTCTTCACGCGTCAATGCTTGCGAAAAACTTCTGCCGTCCTGAAAAAACGGAAGACCGATCGACGTTTCCTCGTCAATCGAGAGACGGTGCTTCGCGCTGATCGCCGCCTCGCGCAGAAGTCCACGCTGTTCCGCCGTGCTCACATTGCCAGCGCGCACGGTCAGCCATTCCAGGAGCGCGTTGTCGACATCGTCACCGCCCAACCGTGTGTTGCCATTGGTAGCCAGCACTTCGAAAAGGCCGTTGTTTAATTCCAGAATCGAGACATCGAACGTGCCTCCACCCAGATCGTAAACCGCGATCTTCGCTCGGCTTTTCAACTTATCGAGTCCGTAGGCCAGCGCCGCCGCCGTCGGTTCATTCACGATTCTCTCCACCGCAAAACCAGCCAGGTCGCCCGCGCGCTTCGTCGCATTGCGCTGGGCGTCGTTAAAATATGCCGGCACCGTGATGACAGCGCGGCCAACGCTTCGCCCGAGCGCTGCTTCCGCGTCCGCTTTCAATTTCTGCAAAACGAGCGCAGAAATTTCCTCCGTCGAGTACTCGCGTCCCGCGGCACGAATGCGCACCGCCTGTCCCTGCTCACGCTTCAACCCATAGCCGACATCCGCGTCATCTTCGCGCAGATCGTCGCCGCGTAGTCCAATGAATCGCTTCACGGAATAAATCGTATCCGCGGGCGCCAGCACCGTGTGTCGCGCTGCCGTCGCTCCCACCAGTGACCCTCCGTCCTTGGCAAAATGGACCACTGAAGGCGTGAGCCGCGCACCATTCCCGTCCGCGAGCAAGATGGGGAACCCCGCTTCCATGATGCCAATCGCGGAGTTTGTCGTTCCCAAATCGATGCCGACTATATCTTCCATGTGCGTTCACTGTTCCCCGGCTGAGCGTTCGTCTCAAGGTGTAGCCACGCGCCCCGTGGGCCGTGCCCTCGCGACCTCCTGAAATGCAAAAGCAGCACACCCGTGGCCACGCTTCCTCAAGCAGCCGGTTAGGTGTATTTACTATAATAAGATCTGGCCTCACGCTGGGGAAACCGGCCAACCGCGGCCAGGCAAAAAAAGTCTTAAAATTTTCTGCGCGAACCCACGGAGCCGTGCGCGGAAGGTGCAGAAATGAAATTCAGATCTGCGAAAATGCGCGCGCAGGAAAAGACCAGTGCCCTATAACACAGAGAGTATGAAATATACGATGTACAAGACCCCCGCCACAATGAGCAACCCAAGAAAACTGTGCGCCCAAACAAGATATCCGACGCCAAGGAAAAAAAGCACCAAAGCGCCATGCAGCAGGTGCGGGCACATTCGGGAAACGACGCTCCACCATGCTAATTCGGGAACTTGGCTTGGAAGTTCCGGGCCTGGGTCTTGATTATTTATCCATCTCACCATTCTCGGGATGTTTTCCTCGTTGAACATGCCGCCGTGGCCTCCCGGACTGTACTGCTCTTCCTCGACCTGGCCGCGGACGAATCCAGTATAGCCGCCCGTTCCGACATCGGTCATGCCCAACCCTCCGTTCAGTGCGCTGCACAACCATCCAACCGGCCAATCTTTCTGTCCCCGTTCACTGCGCACCCGATCCACTTGAACACCGAGTTTTCCTGCCCACGGATAATCCGACGGCAGCACCGCTCCGGCAACAACTACGTTTCTAAAGCTCATGCCCGAGACATCTCGCAAGCTTTCGCCAAGCATGTATGTGCCATTGCTATGGCCGATAAAGTCAAAGATCGCATTTGGACTCGCTGCCAGTGCCTCGGTATATGCGTCCTGAAAAATTCGGATGTTTCTCCTCCGGACACGGGGGAGTACAAAACTCAGTGCCGTGAAATAACCATAGGGGGGCCGACGAACATCTGTGTCCGGCGGATAAACTCGCATCACCTCTTTTGCCACCTCTCGCAGCCAGTTGGCAATATTGCTCGCCCGAATCCCGTGCAAGACAAACACTACATGGCTAAATGTGGGTTTAGTCGGGACGTTGGCTTGCTGCCCATGCACGGGGAGATTCTTCGGATCCAAGATCGCGGTTTTGAGCATCAGGTAGCGTCCGTCCGGGTCGCTCGCACTATCAAGGTCAGGAAGGCTCTTGTGATCCGCGTCAGGGATCTCCCCGGCTATGGCCGTGGAAAAGGAGAGCACATCAACACTGTCATCGCGGTGGACAATCGTATCATGCACGCCCAACAACTGAACCACATCCGGGAGCGTTGCGGTTTCCCCATTCTTGGCGGCGAACAGCCGAATCCAATTGATGCGAAGGCTGGTGACGAAATTCGAACCGCGCATTAGATCCTGATAGGTGAAAGCCAAGGAGGGCATCTGCCGCAGGAGCCAGTCCGACACACGGGCAAGTCCAAAGGGCAACTTTTCAACCCCGCGATTCGGTGCGGCCAGCAGGACGATCCGGCTGACCTTGGGAGCCCAATCATGCGCTTGCGGCTGATCTGGATTTGCTCCCCGCCCCGTCACGTAGGCTCCCCGGACCACCAGACCTCCGAGACTGTGCCCCACCAGGAGGATTTTCTCGAACCCATTGTTTCTCACCCATTCCTCGTCAATGTGCGCCACCAGGTTTCTGACCATGTCTTTCGCGCGCTGTCGTCCGAGACCTTTGGCTTTCGGGTCGTAAATCAACCATACGCACGTCTCTTCGGCTAACTCGCTCTCCTGTTTCAAACGTGCGATAAGCCTGTCCCATTTTTGGATTTTTGCCTCGAGCCCGGGAACGATAACGATGAGCCGTGGTTTTTTCATTAGAATGTCAATTTGCCGGCCAATGTCCTCTTCGAGTCCGGCGCGATGATCGGGATTCATCCTTTCGATCCAGAATACGCACCGCAAGGTAGAACAAGACGCGGAATTTCGGAGTGCAGAATGCGGAGCTGGCGGGGACGAGCCAATGCTCGTCTTTGAAGCCGAGATTAGCGGTCGAGTTGTTCCCTGTTTCGGAAGATCGACTACCTGCCACTCGCGGAGATTGAACGAGCCACTTTTCGATCGCACGCACAAAAGCGTCGCGACTGGCGATTTTCGATGGGATGAGGGGGCGTGAGACTCGTGCGCTACCCGGCGGTCTTGGCTCCCGCCTCGGCTGTTTCGATGCGCGGGAAGAGCGGCGTGGGTTTGCCGACGACGTGGCCATCAGGCAGCTTCCCCCACTCCGCATCGGTGAGCGCGAAGCGCTCTTCTTTCCCCGCTAACTCTGTCTCCATCTTCCAATTGAGCTGATCGAAAATGCCGTGTGCAGCTTTGGGGAGGACGGGTGAGATGAGGATGGCGATAATTCGGAGTGATTCGGCCAACCCGTAAAGGATATCATCCACCATTTCCGCTGCTTCAGGATTTTTCGTGTGCGTCCACGGCGCGATAATTTCGATCATCTGGTTACAAAACACAGTGAAATTGTTCAGCATATTCAGAGCGACCGCCCATCGAAACGCGTCCAACAGGATGATCGCGGATCGAATCGTTTTCTCAGCTTCGTATTGAAGATTTGGAATAGAAAGAGTGAGCGGGATGAGACCCTTCTCCCGGATTGCATCTTCGATCCGTTTACTGGCTTCCTCATCGTTCAAAGGCGGCTGCCATGTTCTATTCGCCCATTTTATCCGCCCAGAACGATATCTTCCCGACATGTTGAGCAACCGGTTGAGGAGGTTACCGAGCTTATTCGCCAAGTATGCATTGTAGTTCCCGACCAGACGATCTTCGGCGAAATCCGCATCATTGCCCGCGGGGATTTCCCCGATCAAATAATAGCGGAGCGCTTCCGGTCCGTATTTGTCGGCTAATTGATCGGGGTCGATGACGTTGCCGAGGCTTTTGCTCATCTTGGCGCCGCTGATGTTCCACCAGCCGTGGACGAGGAAGCGCGGCATTTGCTCGTCGGGGAAGCCGAGGGCTTTGAGCATGATGGGCCAGTAGATGCCGTGCGCGGGGATGAGGATGTCTTTGCCGATGATGTGGAGCGCAGGCCATTTTTCTAAAAAGCTGACATCCTGAGAGCTGAAATCTGAAATTGCGGGATCGTAGCCGATGAAGCTGATGTAGTTCGTGAGGGCGTCGAACCAAACGTAGGTGACGTAGTCGGGATCGAAGGGGAGCTCGATGCCCCAACTGAGGCGCTTTTTCGGGCGGGAGATGCAGAGGTCGCCGCTGAGTTTTTCGACGGCGTTGATGAGCTCGGTCTGCCGGAAATCGGGGGTGACGCAATCCTGGTGCGCGGGCGATTTGAGATAATCGAGGAGCCACTGTTTGTGCTGCTCGAGTTTGAAGTAGTAGTTCTCTTCTTCGCGGTGCTCGACCTGGCCCCATTCGGGGCCGAATTCGCCATCGGCACCGCGTTCTTTATCGGTCAGGAATTGTTCCTGGCGGATGCTGTAGTAGCCGTCCTGTTTGTCTTGGTAGATCTGGCCTTCGTCGTAGAGACGCTGGAGGATTCCCTGGACGCAGGTCTGGTGGATCGGATCGGTGGTGGCGGCCCAGCGATCGTAGCGGACGTCGAGTTTCTCCCAGAGAGCGATGAATTTCGCGGTGAGTTCGTCGACGAATTGCTGCGGGGCGATGCCGGCTTTGTCAGCCGATTGCTGGACCTTCTGGCCGTGTTGATCGACGCCGGTGAGGTAGAAAACTT
>JBDUAH010000142.1:0-6429 GCA_040004745.1 Chthoniobacterales bacterium
GCGCGCTCGATCTCGCGCCCGCCATGATCGCCGGCTGGCAAATGATTTTCGGCACCGTGCCGTTGCTCTTGTTAGGCCTAACCCTGGACGGAAATCCGCTCGCCTTTCACTGGACCAAGATGGCGATCTTCTGCCTGCTCTATCTCGCGATCATCGGCTCGTCCCTCACGTTTCTCCTGCTCTACTGGTTGTTGCCGCGCATGCCGGTGAACAATCTGCAAACCATCTCGCTCATCACGCCGCCCGGCGCGGTCGCGATCGGTTGGCTGCTGGGCGGCGAAAGCTTTTCGCTCTGGTCGTTAGTCGGCGGCGCACTCGTGCTCGCCGGCGTCTGGATGATTTTCTATCGCTCGGGGCCGAGAAAAGCCGAGCCCGTTTGCGAGACAGCCCTTCGCACCTGAACGGACGTGCGTTCAACCAGCCGCGGAAGGCGCAACGCTCTTCTCCAAGGCGTGGGCGAGCACTTCGTGCACGTTCTCCACCGGGATGAATTTGATCTTTTGTTTCGCTTCTTCTGGAACATCGACCAGATCTTTTTCGTTCAGCTTCGGGATGATGACGGTCGTAATCCCGGCGCGCATCGCGGCCAGGCTTTTCTCTTTCAATCCGCCAATCGGCAGCACGAGGCCGCGCAGCGTGATTTCGCCCGTCATCGCGACGTCGGCGCGGACCGGCGTGTTGCTGAAGAGCGAGGCCAGCGCGGTGAACATGGCCGCGCCTGCGGAAGGTCCATCCTTCGGCACCGCGCCCGCGGGCACGTGCACATGGATGTCGTTGTCGCGAAAATCCCCCGCCTTGGCGCCAATCGATTCGCCCCGGCTGCGTACCAAACTCAGCGCCGCCTGGACCGATTCCTTCATCACGTCGCCGATCTGGCCGGTGAGCGTGAGGTTGCCTTTGCCGGGATATTTGGTCGCTTCGATGTGCAGAATTTCTCCGCCGTACGGCGTGTAAGCCAGCCCCGTGACAACGCCCGGCGCACCAGTCGGTAGGGCCTGCTCCCGCACATAGCGCACCGGCCCGAGCACTTCACCGACCACGTGCGGCGTGACCAGATAATGTCCCGTCTGCCCGCGCGCCACCCGCGCCGCCACGCTCCGGCAAACCGCCCCGATCTGACGCTCCAGATCGCGCACCCCGGCTTCATGCGTGTAATCATCCACCACCAGGCGGAACGCTTCGTCGTTCCACTCGCATTGTTCCGGCCGTAGGCCGTTCTCTTCCAACTGGCGCGGCAAAAGGTATCTGCGCGCGATCTGCATCTTCTCGCGGCCGGTGTAACCCGCGAGCGAGATCACTTCCATGCGATCCTGGAGCGGCCCGGGAATGCCATCCATGGAATTCGCGGTGGCGATAAACAAGACCTGCGAAAGATCAAACGGCAGATCGAGATAGCGATCGACGAAGGAGAAATTCTGCCGCGGATCGAGCACCTCCAGTAAAGCACTCGCTGGGTCACCGCGGAAATCCGTGCCCACCTTGTCGATCTCGTCCAGCATCATCACCGGATTCCGCGTCCCGACCCGCCGCAGCTCTTGAATCAAACGTCCCGGCATCGAGCCAATATAAGTGCGGCGATGCCCGCGGATCTCCGCTTCATCGCGCATCCCGCCCAGACTCATGCGGGAAAATTTCCGCCCCAGCGCGTCGGCGATCGATTGCCCGAGGCTCGTCTTCCCCACTCCGGGCGGACCGAGCAGACAGAGGATCGGCCCGTGCCCTTTCGGGTTCAATTTGCGCACCGCGAGATATTCGATCAGCCGGCGCTTCACTTTCTCGAGATCGTAATGATCGCGATCGAGAATCTCCTGCGCCTTGTCGAGATCCAGATTGTCCTCGCTCATTTTCGTCCACGGCAATTCCGCGATCGTTTCCACGTAGCTGACGATGACGGAATACTCCGGGCTGGCCGCCGGAATAAGATCGAGCCGCTTCAGCTCGCGCTCTGCTTGCGCCAACACTTCCGCCGGCGGCTGCGCTTCCTCCAGCCGCGTGCGCAGTTGCGCAATTTGCTCCTGCGCGCCGGTGTCGTCTTCGCCCAGTTCGCGCTGAATCGCTTTCATCTGACCGCGCAGATACGCTTTGCGCTCGGCGTCGCCGAATTGCGATTGCACGTCCTGTTGCAAGCGTTGCTGGATCAGCGCGATCTCGAGCGCACCGGAGATGCTGGTCTGCACCGCGCGGACCCGTTTCTGCACATGCAACTCTTCCAGCAGCGCCTGCTTTTGCGCGGTCGGGATGTCGAGATTTGGGGCGAGGAAATCCGCCAACTGACCGGCGTCGTCGATGTTGCGGATGATCGCGCCTGCCTGCTCCGGCGCGTCGGGGTTCAACTCGAAGAGACGCGCCGCGCTATCGCGCAGGTTGTTAAATTCCGCCTGCCATTCCTTGCTCGTTTCCGGCGCGATCGACTCGGGCAAATCAACCTCCGCGCGCAGGTACGGTTCCGTGGTCACAATCTTGCGCACGGCAAAACGCCGAATGCCTTGCACCACCATCACGACCTGATCCTCGGACTGGCGCATGAGCTTGAGCACGAGCGCCGCTGTGCCGACATGGTAAAGATCCCCTGGGCCGGGCTCATCCACTTCCTCATCCCGCTGATTCAGAAGCCCGATCACTTTCGTGATCGGCAACATGTCATCGAGCAACTTGATCGAAGCTGCGCGACTGATCGTTAGGGGAAATATCGTCCCTGGGAACATGACCAGACCGCGCATGGGCAGGATGGCCAGCTCCTCCGGAATGCGTGGCGCGCCGGCAGACTCGGCCCCGCCCTGCGCCGGCACACCCTTGCGCCCCGTGGGAGAACTGGTTTCCGATTGCAGAAGTTTCAGAGGTTCGTCGCTCATTTCTTCAGGGGCAGATAAATCCAGAGGAAGCCGTTTTTCTGTTCGGCCTCGACCTCATCCACATCCACCTCAGCCGGCAGCTCCACTTCCCGTTCGAAAGGCCCGTAGTCGATTTCCAGCGCCAGCACTTGCACCGCGAGCCCTTGCGCATGCGTCGGCTCCGGCGTTTCGCGCGTGCCGCGCACGGTGACCCGCCGTGGCTCAACCGTCAGCACGATCTGCGAGCGATCGACCCCCGCAAGGTCCACGCAGATTCGCACCGCGGTTTCACAGCGAAAGGCATTGATCGCGGGGTGCCACTTCTGGGGCGCGAGTTGCGTAAACTGCAGACGCGTCACCTGGTAGGAGACGTTGGCAAACGAGCCGCCGTGCCAGCGTAGTTTGATGTTTCTCGTCGGATCCATGGTGATGCAAAAAGGTAGCCCAAGGCGCATTCACGCGCCGCTACTTATTCGACGTTTTCCGTCATGGGTGCGGCTGTCTCGCCGCCACCGCGGATTGACACCGCGCAGAGAAGACCGGAAAAACGGCGGGAGCGATGACCAACGAGATCCAGCAAAGCGCGAACGCCGTCCTCATGGTTCGGCCCCATCGATTCTATCCAAATCCGGAGACGGCGGCGGACAATGCCTTTCAGAAAGCCGTAACGGCCGGAGAATTGCCGGCAGTTTCTGCGGCCGCGCAGGTCGAATTCGATCGCGCGGTCGAGACGCTGCGCGCAGCCGAGGTGACCGTGCATGTGGTGGACGACACGGCCACGCCCGAGAAGCCAGATGCGGTCTTCCCTAACAACTGGTTCTCCACCCATCACGACGGGAGGGTGGCGTTGTTTCCGATGTATTCGGCGACCCGCCGGGCGGAACGGAGACACGATGTGATCGAGGGCCTGCGGGAGCACTATCGCATCTCGGAGATGATCGACTATGGAGCGAGCGAAGGCGAAGGCCGCGCCTTGGAAGGGACCGGCAGCATGGTTTTGGATCACGTGAACAAAATCGCCTACGCCTCGCTCTCGCAACGCACCCACCTCGAGGTCTTGAGGAAATTCGGCGAAGATTTCGGGTATGAACCCGTGACCTTTCGGAGCGAGAGCGCACCCGGTCGCGCGATCTATCACACCAATGTTATGATGTGTGTCGGCTCGGAATTTGCGCTCGTGGGTCTGCAGAATATTCCCGATGAAGCGGAGCGTGACGGCGTGCAAAATCTTCTGGAAGCGAACGGCAAGGAAGTGCTCGAATTAACGCCGGCGCAGATCGGAGAATTTTCCGGCAACGCGATCGAGCTGCACAACGATCGGGAAAAATTGCTTGTGTTGTCGGCCCGCGCCGCCGCGGCGCTTATCCCCGCACAACGAACCGCGCTGGAAAAATATGCACGCCTTGTGCCGCTCACTTTACCTACGGTCGAGCTCGCCGGTGGGAGCGCGCGCTGCATGATCGCGACCATCCACTTGCCGCGTTTGTAGCAAACCGCTCTCGGCTATGGTTGCGCGAGTCGCTCTTCCACGGCTTCGCACAAGACGTGGAGCAGGAGCATGTGTGCTTCCTGGATGCGCGCGGTGGTCTCTCCGCGGACCAGCAATTCGAGATCGGCCAAACCTTTACACTCGCCACCGTCCCGACCGAGAAACGCGACGCTGATCAGTCCACGTGTCTTCGCTTCTTCCAGCGCCCGCTGGATGTTGGGCGAGTTACCACTGGTCGTTAGGCAAATCAGGACGTCGCCTTTTCGGCCGAAGGCGGCCACCTGACGGGCGAAGATTTCCTCGAAACCGTAATCGTTCCCCGCTGCGGTGAGGAGACCTCCGTCGCTGTTCAGGCAGATGGCGGGATAGGCCGGCCGATCCTTGAGAAAACGGACCACGAACTCGGTCGCGAAATGCGCCGCGTCGGCGGCGCTTCCGCCGTTGCCGCAGACGAGGAGCTTGCGGCCGCTGGCGAGGCATTCTGTCAGCGCATCGGCCACTCGCCGCATTTGCTGATCCAACTCGCCCAGCGCTTGCAGGGTCTCGATCGATTGCGCGACGGCACGCTGCAAAATGCTGGAAAGATCACGCATGAACGTCCCGAAACACTTGGCGTTAGCGCTTCGCGGGAGAGGGTGAAGCTTTTGCCTTGGGCGCAGGCGAGGCTTTGACCTTCGCTGGCTTCATGTTCTGCACAAATTCAAGCCGGCTTTTGGCATCCGCGTCGTCCGGTTTCAGCTTCAAGACTTTCCCCAGGTCGGCTGCGGCTTTCTCGTTCTGGCCCATCAAGCGATAGAGATAGGCCCGCCGACGATAAGCCTCGATGTCCTTCGGCTGCGCCTCGATCACTTTCGTGAAATCCTCCAGTGCGAGGTCGTATTTCTTCAGGCTGCGATAGGCAAAACCACGCCGGGTTCGACCTTCGATGTCGACTTTCGGGATGCTGTTAATCGCGACCGTGTAGTCGGCGATCGCTTTCTCCCATTTCTTTTGCTGGAGATAAACGAAAGCGCGCAAGCGGAGGGCGCTCTCGTCGCGCGGATTCGATGCCAGCACCTGATCCAATTCCTTTAGGGCAGCGCCGGTCTTTTTGTCACGCAGGAAAAGCCGGGCGCGTTCCACTCGGGAACTGCTGGCTTCGGGGTTGAGTTCGATCGCTTTCGCGTAGTCCGCGCGCGCTTTCTCGGCCTGACCGCTGAGACGATAGGAGAGCGCACGGTTGCGATAATTCTTCGGATCCTTCGGCTGGGCTTCGATCGCTTTCGTGAATTCCTCAATCGCTTTCGCGTATTCTTTATTCCGCGCGTATTTCACGCCGCGATTGGTGTGGCCACCGGGATCGCCGGAAACAGAACTGCGGGAACGACGGGCCTCGGCGGTAGTCGGCAACGCGACCGCGCTCGTGAGCACAGCGATTAAAACAAGGCAAATAAGAGAACGAAGTTTCATAAAGAGGTCCCGCGGTGGCGTTTTTGTCTGTATTTTCGGCGACCGAGAGGTTCAAGCTTACTCCAGTTTCGCAAAATCCGCGCGTGGAAACACCGCCGGTTGCTCAAAAGCCTATGAAAACTCCCAATCACAAATCCGCCAATGCCGAGAGAGAACGCCTGCGCGCAGATGCGGCGCGTGAGCAAAATTGGAAGCGGTGGGGACCGTACCTCTCAGAGCGGCAGTGGGCGACGGTGCGGGAGGATTATTCCGCAGGCGGCAACCCCTGGGACTCGTTCCCGCACGATCACGCGCGCAGCCGCACTTACCGCTGGGGCGAGGATGGGTTACTCGGGATTACGGATCGGGAGTGTCGGCTCTGCTTCGCGCTCGCACTTTGGAATGGGCGCGACCCTATTCTAAAGGAGCGGCTCTTTGGCTTGACCGGTCCCGAGGGAAACCATGGCGAGGATGTGAAGGAGGCGTATTTCTATCTCGATTCCACGCCGACTCATTCCTATCAGAAAGCGCTCTATAAGTATCCGCAGACGGAGTTCCCGTACGCACGCTTGGTGCAAGAAAATCGGCAGCGCGGCCTGCACGCGCCGGAGTTCGAATTAGCGGACGCGGGAGTCTTTGATGAGGGACGGTATTTCGATGTCTTCGCGGAATACGCGAAAG
>JBDUAH010000143.1:0-6422 GCA_040004745.1 Chthoniobacterales bacterium
GCGCGCTCACCATGCCCGCGCGGGTGGTCGCGCCGATGAGGGTGAACTTCGGTAATTGCAGCCGCAGACTGCGCGCTTGCGGGCCTTGATCGATGATAATGTCGAGTCGGTAATCCTCCATCGCGGGATAGAGATATTCCTCGATCGTCGGCTGGAGCCGGTGGATCTCATCGATAAAAAGGACGTCGCCTTTTTCCAGACTGGTGAGCAATCCCGCGAGCTCTCCTGCCTTCTCGATAACCGGCCCGCTGGTGTTCTTCACGTTCACGCCCATGGCGTTGGCGATGATGTGAGCGAGTGTGGTTTTTCCTAAGCCGGGCGGGCCGCTGAGGAGGATGTGTTCGAGCACATCGCCGCGTTTTCGCGCGGCTTCCACGAGCACGGCGAGGCGTTCGCACACTTTCACCTGGCCGGTGAATTCGCTGAACATCGGCGGCCGCAGCGACACGTCGAGAGCGGGGTCCAGTTCGAGCGGCTGAATGGGGATGGGATTCATCGTGCGAAAGGCTAACGAATAGTCGCGCGAAGGGCGCGGCTCATCCCAAATTCTTCGTCAACACCAGCTCGGTGCCGCGGCTTTTCAAAATATAATCCACCTGGTCGAAGGCAGAGCGGATAAGATGCATGCCGAGGCCGCCCGGCTTGATCAGATCGTGCGCGCGGCCCTGCATTTTTTCCGGCGGGCTTTGGCAACCGTAATCGCGCAGGCGCATGCAAACGCAGGTGCGTTTCGCTTCCAACGAGAGCGCGATCGGTTGGTCGTCCTGCAAATGATAGGCGTACCGAATGATGTTGGTGCAAGCCTCGTCCACTCCCAGGACCATGAGGGTGCGTTCTTTATCCGACAGCGGGACGGAATCCAGGAACAGGCGCACGAATTTGCGCATCCGGGACAGATTGGCGGTGTGGCTGGAGAACTCGACTTTCTTCTTCATCGCCCGCACTGCAGGGAACATACATACCAGTGTTGGCCTGTTGGCAATCGAAAACGGTTGGACAGTGCGCGGCGGCGCACTTTGATTCCGGCTATGTGGAGATTCGCATTCGTCTTTTTGCTCGCGGCGGCTTCGGTCGCTCACGCGCAGCAACAGATCACAGCCTACGACGCTTTAAAGGTGGTGGAGCGGCAGTTTCATCGCGCCGCGATGAAACGCGTCATCTCTGTCACCGGCGTGGACGGTGATCCGCAGCCGACCGAGTGGACAGTCTTGATCGCAGATCGCAACGCGCCCGGCGGGGCGCGGGAACTTCAGGTTGCGGATCGCGGGATTGTCGGGAATCGCGCCGGTAGTAAAGGCGTCGCCGGTTCTGTCGCGGGTGCGGTAATAAACACTGCGCAGCTGAACCTCGATTCCGACGGCGCCTTTGAGGTGGCGAATTACACCGCCGATAAATCGCACACAAATTTCGATTCAGTTAGCTACACCCTGCGGACAAACGACCGCGGGACGCCGGTCTGGATTGTGACTGTAAACAATCAGTCTCACGCGCCATTGGGCACCATTCATATCTCTGCGAACCGCGGCAACATCACGCGCGTGGAAGGGTTGTATCACGGTGCAAACATGGCGAACGTAGAACAGGACCCAGTCGCCCCGGCCGGGACGAACGACGAATACACCGAGCCGGAGACCAACGATGAAGGTGCCGCCGTAGACGCGAATGACGATGGCGACGAGAACGTGATTAAGGCACGCATCAAGGGCATGTTTCGCCGGACCAAGCGCGATGCCAAACGTCTCTTTCAGAGGGTGCGTCGGCCGTTTGATGAATTTGTGGAACGGCGTTCGCGCTGATTTGGAAACCGTTTCCGCCGCGCTTTCTGCGTCCTCCGCGGTGAGATTTTCCTGCCTCCCGCCCCGGGAATGCAGTCTTGCAATTCCTGGCGCTTGCTTCGTAATTGGCCGGTCATGAGTGCCGCACCTGTTCCAACTCACGCCGGCCACGCCTGGCGCGATCTGCGGAACGGTTGGCGGCAACTCTACGGCGATTTCGATCGACTGGGACTGAGCGTGGAATGGCATGACTTCAAAACGAGCGAGTCGCGCGATTGGGGTGTGAGTTTCCGTCCACGGAGCTTGGAGTTTTGCCTGAACATGGAAGGCCGCGGTGCGATCGGCGCACGCGCGCAGGGCGACTATGTGGCGGGCAGCGCGGGCTACTATTCGGTTTCGAGCGATCCGCTTCCCGCCACGCGTCTGGGCGGGGAACGGCATCAATTCGTAACCGTCGAATTTTCGCGCGATCATTTGCAAAAGCAGTTGGCCGACTCGGAAGACGATCTGGAACCGCAGGTGCGGCGGGCGATTTTCCCGGTGAAAGAAACGAGCGTCGTTTCGACTCCGCGGCCCATGGGAAGCGATCAACGCAGCGTAGTGGCGAGCCTTCTCCAGCCCCCGGTGCCGCGTGCGGCGCAGAGCTTGTGGTATCAGAGCAAAGCTCTGGAATTGATGGCGCATTTTCTTTTCGCGCCAAAGAATCCCGAGCTGTTCTGCATGCGGCAAAAGCAGGTCGCGCGCGATCGGGTTCAGCGGACGAAGGAACTGCTGGCGCGCGATGTGGCGAATCCGCCCACGCTGGAAACACTCGGCCAGGAAGTCGGCTGCAGTCCGTTTTACCTGAGCCGAATCTTCTCGCGCGAATTGGGCCTAACGATTCCGCAATTCCTGCGCAACCTTCGCATGGAACGAGCCGCGGAACTCCTGCGCAGCGGCCGCTACAACGTCACCGAAGCCGCGACTGAGGTCGGCTATTCCAGTCTCAGTCACTTCAGCAAAGCATTCTGCGAAACCATCGGCTGCTGCCCGGCGCTTTATCCGATGGCAAAGCACGTGGTGCTGGATCGCTGAAAATCTTCTGAAGCGCAGGTTACGCAGATGGCGCAGATTTTTCAAATCCGCGTGCTCACGCATTCTTCATCTGCGTAATCTGCGGTCAAATTTCTCCTTATGAAAATCGCCCGTGCTCTCATTTCCGTCTCCGACAAGACCGGCGTGGCCGAGTTTGCCCGCGCACTGGAAAAGCAGGGCGTCGACATCATTTCCACCGGCGGCACTTCTGACCTCCTGCGCAAAGCTGGCGTACCCGTCCGCGATATTTCCAATTTCACTGATTATCCCGAAGTGCTGGAAGGGCGGTTGAAGACGCTGCATCCTCGGGTGCACGGCGGATTGCTCTACAAGCGGGGTAACGAGCTTCACGAGCAGCAGGCGCGTGAGCAAGGGTTTCAACCAATCGATCTCGTGGTGGTAAATCTGTATCCCTTCGAGGCCACGATCGCGAAGCCCGATGTGACGCTGGCGCAGGCGATCGAGCAGATCGATATCGGCGGCCCTTCGATGATTCGGAGCGCGGCGAAAAATTATGAGTCCGTCACCGTCGTCACCGATCCGAGCGATTACGCCGTGGTGCTCGAAACGATGGCGGATAACGAGGGGGCAACCACGTTGCGCCTGCGCGAGCGACTCGCGATCAAAGCCTTCATGAAAACGGCGGGGTATGACCGGACGATTGGGAATTTTCTGAATCGCGAGCAAACGACCGACGCCTCGTTTTCTCTATCGCTCCCGCTCGTGACGCGGCTCCGTTACGGCGAGAATCCGCATCAAACGGCGGCGCTTTACGGCGACTTCGACGAGTGCTTCGAAAAGCTGCACGGCAAAGAGCTTTCGTTTAATAACATTCTCGATATCAGCGCGGCGACGAACCTGATGAGCGAGTTCGAAGAACCTACGGTCGCCATTCTCAAGCACACCAATCCGTGCGGCGTCGGCACCGATTCGAATTTGCGCGAAGCCTGGGAGAAGGCTTTCGCCACGGACAAGCAGGCACCCTTCGGCGGCATCATTGTCTGCAACCGCTCGATCGACGAAGCGTTAGCGAAAGCGATCAGCGAAATCTTTAGCGAAGTGATCATTGCGCCCGACTTCGCTCCGGAAGCGCGCGCTATTTTCCAGAAAAAGAAAAATCTCCGCCTCATCCGGCAGCTTCCGGCGAAAAAACAAGCCGCCATGGCAATGGACGTTCGTTCGGTCTGCGGCGGCTTGCTGGTGCAGGATAAGGATGACGGGCAACTCGTCGATCTCTCCACCAAGGTGGTAACGAAGCGCAAGCCGACTAAGGAAGAATTGGCCGCTATGATCTTCGGCTGGCGCGTGGTGAAGAATGTGAAATCGAACGCGATCGTGTACGCTGCGCTTGACCGCACGCTGGGCATCGGGGCGGGGCAAATGTCGCGTGTCGATGCGTCTAGGATCGCGGTCTGGAAAGCAAACGAGGCTGGATTGTCGTTAGGCGGGAGCGCCGTGGCGAGCGACGCTTTTTTTCCTTTCCCAGATGGATTGATCGCGGCCGCCGAAGCGGGAGCAACGGCAGCAATTCAACCCGGCGGCTCGGTCCGAGACGGGGAGGTGATCGCGGCCGCGGACGAACGCGACATGACGATGATCTTTACCGGGGTTCGTCACTTCCGACATTAAGCGTTTTTCCGCTTGGCATTGAGTCGGAGGGATCTCGCAGCAACGGATCCTGCACTCTCGAGACAGAGGGGGCAACAAGCGCGTGGCGAGATCCCTCGACAGGCTCGGGATGAGCGAATTTTCGCGTGGGCTGCTGAGACCGCTTGAGCGCCAGACTACGGCTTTTTCTTGGCCAGCATCTCTTCGCGCTTGGCTTTGAATTCGGTGCCTGTGTTCCACTCGGGAAATTTATCGCCGTTTGCCACCTCGTAGCCGACCGTGAAGAGAAGCTGCGCGTCATCGACGGCTCCGCCAAGGTTCCATTCCGGATTCACTTCGTCGGACGGCTGGTGGTAGTGCTTCGCCACGTATTCGTCTCTTTTCTCTACCCCAAAGCCGGGCTTGCCAATGATGTCCATGCCTTTGCCGGGGTAAAGCGCGGGAACGCCGAGTTTCGAGAACTCGAAGTGATCGGCGCGAAAGAAGCTGCCCTTCTCGGGCTGGCTGTCTGGTTTCACGACGCGGTTCTGGGTTTTCGCTGCGGCCATCAGCATGTCGTCGAGCGTGGAGCGGCCGTCGCTAATGTCTTCAATGTCGGTTGCTTTTCCCCAGAGGTTCGCGCCGTCGACGTTGATGTCGGCAAGGGTTTTCTCGAGCGGGTAAAGCGGGTGCTCAGCGTAATATTTTGCGCCCAGGAGGCCGGCTTCTTCCGCCGTCGTGGCCATGAAAAGAACGGAGCGCTTTGTCGGCTGTGGGAGTGCGAGATGGGCGCGCGCAATTTCGAGAATGGTGGCGACACCGGACGCGTTGTCGGCGGCGCCGTTGTAGATGTTGTCGCCTTCGACGTCCGCGTGTTTGCCAAGGTGATCCCAGTGCGCGGTGTAGAGAATCCATTCGTCCTTCAGCTTCGCGTCGCTGCCTTCGATTTTGCCGACAACGTTGCGCGACTTGAAAGAGCGGACGGCTTGTTTGAGCGCAAAGTTGGCTTTGGTCTTGAGAGGGACGGGATGGAAGTCTTTGCTGAGCGCGTCTTTTTTCAGTTTCTCAAAATCCAAGCCGGAACTGCTGAGCAGATTTTTCGCGGTCTCGAGCGTGATCCACGAACGGATTTGCACGTGATCCATGTTTTTGTTCGCAGCATCGATCTCGAAGTTCTCTCCGGACCAACTGCTTTTCACGACGGAGTATGGATACGCGGCCGGTTCCGTTTCGTGAATGATCACCGCGGCGGCGGCGCCTTTCTCGGCCGCGATCTCGTATTTGTAACTCCAGCGACCGTAGTAGGTCATGGCGCGCCCTTTGAACATCTTCGGGTCGAGTTTCGCCGGATCAGCCGGATCAGGAATCGCAGGATCGTTGATCAGCATCACGATCGTCTTGCCTTTCACGTCGACGCCCTTGTAATCATCCCAGCCGAACTCCGGCGCGACGACTCCGTAGCCGACAAAGATCATGTCCGAATCCGCCACCTTTATGTCTTCCTGCAGACGCGCCGAGGAGGCGACGTAATCATCCGGATACTTCAAGTCTATCGTCTTCCCATCGAGGACAAACGAAGCAGTCGGCTTAGTGGTGATGCCGGCGAGCGGCACCTCCTGGGTGTAGCTGCCGTTTGGGTTGCCGGGTTTGAGGCCGAGCGCTTTGAATTGCTCGGTCAGATATTTGACGGTCAGCTCTTCGCCTTTGGAGCCGGGCGCGCGGCCTTCGTATTCATCGGAAGCGAGGACTTTGATATGCTGGAGCAAATCGTCGGGCTTGATGGCGTCGAGAGCGGCATTTGGCGGGAGTGTGGGCTCCGGCTCAGCGCGGAGAGAGAGTGCGGCGCCGAAGAGTGCGACCAGCGCGAGGCGAAGAAATGAATGCATAGGATACCGGGAAGATGGGCCGAAGCCGCGGCAAAGGCGAGCCGAAGATCGCGAACTCGGTTCCGAGTTACGGAGATGCGCTCGGCGAATCTGCGGCCAC
>JBDUAH010000144.1:0-6419 GCA_040004745.1 Chthoniobacterales bacterium
TCGGCCTTTCCCTTGGCGAACGGGCGCCGCGTCCACAGGATAACGCTTTCCGGCTCGGGATCGCCCGAGGCAACGCCCTCGGGAAATAAATCCCGCCGTTCCGACCAGCGCGCCCGCGACGCGAACGCGGCCGGACCCGCCAAAACGGCCGTCGCGCCGAACGCGAGCGCGGACGCGATAAAATCACGGCGGTCGATATTCGGCATCGACCCGCGACTGGAACGGAATGGGACGCTGGAAGCCAAGGTGGTTAAATTCTAAAGAGCGGGCGCGGCCATCGCATTCGGCTTAGAAAAGTTCATAACTTGGAGTCGCCCAAAACTACTTTGGATTCGCGTTCGTCACCGCGGACTTTTTCCCGGCGTTTTCGGACTTGGAAAGCCCGGCCGCTCCTTCACCCGCGTTACGGCCCTCACAGCGCTGATTTCCGTACTGATTGACCGGCCGGAATCTCATCCATTCACATGCGCGTGGACTGAATCGCCTATACCCAGAGTGTGCGATCGAAAGTGCGGTATTGGATCGCTTCGCTGACGTGGTCGGGGGTGATGTCGGTGGACCCGGCGAGATCGGCGACGGTGCGGCTGACTTTGAGGATACGATCGTAAGCGCGGGCGCTCAGATGGAGCTCGGTCATGGCAATGCGGATGAGCTCCTGGGATTCGTCGGTTAACGAGCAGTGCTGTTTAATCTGGCGCGGGCCCATGCGGGCGTTGCAGTTGGTCTTCTTGTCGGCTTTGAAGCGGGACTGCTGGCGTTCGCGGGCTTGGATGACGCGGGCGCGGATGGCGCTGGAAATTTCCTCCGAGCGAGTGCTGGAGATGTCGCGGTATTCGACTGCGGGGACTTCGATGTGGAGATCGATCCGGTCCAGCAAGGGGCCGGAGATGCGCTGGCGATAACGCTGGACCTGCACGGGACTGCAACGGCATTCGCGTTTCAAATCGCCAAAGTAGCCACATGGACAAGGATTCATCGCGGCGACGAGCATAAACTCGGAGGGAAAGGTGACGCTCCCCGCAGCGCGGGATACGGTGACTTGGCCGTCCTCTAGGGGCTGACGCATGACTTCGAGAGTCGAGCGCTTGAACTCGGGCAGCTCGTCGAGAAAGAGGACGCCGTGATGCGCGAGGCTGACTTCGCCGGGCTGGGGAATGGCGGAGCCGCCTAACAAGCCGACATCGGAGATGGTGTGGTGGGGCGAACGGAAAGGCCGCGTGGCGACGAAGGCCTGCTCGCCGTTCAACATTCCAGCGATGCTGTGGATCTTCGTGCTCTCGATCGCTTCTTCCAACGACATCGGTGGGATGATGGTGGCGATGCGTTTCGAGAGCATCGACTTGCCGGAGCCGGGTGGGCCGATCATAAGCAAATTATGACCGCCAGCGACGGCAACCTCGATCGCGCGTTTGACGTGGCCTTGCCCTTTGACGTCGCTGAAATCGACTTCGTAGTTCTGATGGTTGGCGAAGAAGTCGGTGAGATCGCCCGGCGTCGGCTGCAGGCTCGCGGTTTTACCGGTGATGAAATCGTAAGTCTGCCGCAAGTTCTGCACGCCGTAGATTTCGATGCCCTCCACCATGGCGGCTTCGCGGGCGTTAGCTTCGGGAACGAAGAGCGCCTTCTTGCCGCGCCGACGGGCCTCGATCGCAGCGGGTAGAACTCCGCGCACGGAACGGACCGCTCCGCTTAAAGCCAGTTCGCCGAGGAAGCTATATTGCTCGAGCACCGGGTCCTCGAATTCCTCGGCCGCCACGATCATTCCCAGCGCGATCGGCAAATCGAAGCTCGGCCCTTCTTTCTTAATGTCGGCCGGCGCGAGGTTGATCGTCGTCCGGCCGCGCGGCCAGAAGTAACCGCTATTACTGATCGCGGTCGTCACGCGATCCTGGCTTTCCTTCACCGCCGCATCTGGCAGACCTACGATGATGATCTTCGGATCGCCGCGACCGGCATTTACCTCGATCTCCACTTCATAAGCGTCGATCCCATAAACGGCCGCCGAGTAAATCTTTGCCAACATCGCGCCGACGTTGGCAGACTTAGGCGCGGACGAAAAGATGCAAAACGAATCCGCCGAGTGTAGCCATCCCAATGCGATCCCGGCTCTTCACCTTCTTCGTTCTCGCAACTTTCAGCGCTAGCCCTGCGAAAGCAGCCCTTGCGGAAGCGCCGCCAAAGCCGGACGAAGAAATCACCACGACGCTCACGGAAATTTCGCCCAAGAATATCGAAGCGACCATCCGGAAGCTGGTCACCTTCGGGACGCGCCACACGCTCTCGGAAACCGAAAGCGAGACGCACGGAATCGGGGCGGCGCGCCGCTGGATTCGCTCGGAGTTCGAACGCTACAGCAAGGAGAATGGCGGTCGGCTGGAAGTGACGATGGACGAGTTCACGCAACCACCCGGTCCTCGCAATCCGCAGCCGGTTCAGGTCGTGAATGTGGTCGCCACGCTGCCCGGTTCGCAGCCGGAAGCCCGCGACCGCATTTACGTGGTAAGCGGTCACTACGATTCCCGCGTGACCGATGTGATGAACGCGACAGCGGACGCGCCGGGCGCGAACGACGACGCTTCCGGCGTGGCGGCGGTGATGGAAATTGCGCGGGTGATGTCGAAGCGAAAATGGGATGCGACGCTCGTCTTCGTGGCGGTGGCGGGCGAGGAGCAAGGGCTCTTCGGTTCCACCCACTGGGCGCAAATGGCGAAGGCGAAGAATTGGAACATCGCCGGCATGATCACGAACGACATCATCGGCAGTTCGCATGCGGATGACGGGATGGTGGAGAAGAATCGCGTGCGGCTATTCGCGGAAGGTGTGCCGCCGGTTAAGGAGGTGACGGATTCGCTGCGGACGCGCTTGCAAACGGGCGGCGAGAACGACAGCACGGCGCGGGAATTAGCCCGCTCGATTAAGGAAAACGGCGAGCGTTATGTCAGCGGGATGAAGGTGGACATGGTCTATCGCCGGGATCGCTTCCTCCGCGGCGGCGATCACAGCCCCTTTCTTGATGCTGGTTATCCGGCCGTCCGCCTGAGCGAGCCGAACGAAGACTTCCGCCACCAGCACCAAGATTTACGTGAAGAAAGTGGCGTGAAATATGGGGACCTACCGGAATTCTGCGACTTCGATTACATCGCGCAGGTGGCGCGAGTGAACGCAGCCGGGCTCGGCATCCTGGCCCTCGCTCCCGCAGCACCATCGGAGGTGGAAGTGGAAACGAAGGAGCTGACCAACAGCACGACTTTACGGTGGAAAGCGAACACTGAGCCTGACCTCGCCGGCTACGAGATCGTCTGGCGCGAAACCACCGCGCCACTCTGGCAGCACTCCGTCGAGGCCGGGAACGTGACCCGCTTTACCGTGCCAAAAGTCTCGAAGGATAATTTCATCTTCGGCCTGCGCGCGGTGGATAAAGACGGCCACGCCAGCCCGGCCGTTTATCCAGTGCCACTAAAATAGCTGGCCCCGGCTGACCCTCCGGTAGCGGCGCAGAGATTTCTCGCTACCATGCAGCTGCGACGCAGTGGAAGCGGATTCGTTTTCGCTTGTTAGGCGCCTGCCCTCGCTGGCCGCTTTCTCAATGCTACTGGAACAGATTAAACGGCGACGCACTTTCGCCATCATTTCACACCCCGACGCCGGTAAGACGACGCTGACGGAGAAGCTCCTGCTGTACGGCGGCGCGGTGCAATTAGCGGGCTCGGTGACGGCACGGAAGAAGCAGCGCGCGACCACTTCCGATTGGATGGAGCTGGAGAAGCAGCGCGGGATTTCGGTGAGCTCGACGGTGCTGCAGTTCGAGTATCGCGATTGCGTGATCAATCTGCTCGACACCCCGGGACACAAGGATTTTTCGGAGGATACCTACCGCGTGCTGACCGCAGTGGACGCGGCCATCATGGTGATCGATGCGGGCAAGGGAATCGAAACGCAGACGCGAAAGTTATTTGAAGTTTGTCGCCGGCGCGGCGTGCCGATTTTCACTTTCATGAACAAGCTGGATCGCCCGGCGCGCGATCCGCTGGCGCTGATCGATGAACTCGAAAGCGTGCTCGGGATCGGCGCGTGCGCGATGAATTGGCCGCTCGGGCAGGGGCCGCAATTTAGCGGGATTTACGATCGGATGAAGCACGAGGTTCACGTCTTTGAGCGCGCGGTCCATGGGGCGCATCGCGCGCCGGTTTCGGTCGGTGGCTTGGACGATCAATTTGTGCGCGTCCGCGTGGACGAAGAGGCGCGGTTGTTAGCGATCGAGGAGATGGCGATGCTGGATGGTGCGGGCCATGAGTTTGATTCCGAGGCGGTGGCTCGCGGGCTGCAGACGCCGGTTTTCTTCGGCAGCGCGGGGAACAACTTTGGCGTGCAGCTTCTGCTCGACGCCTTCCTCGATTACTCGCCGCCGCCACAGCCACGGCTTTCGCGCGGCGTTCTGGTGCACCCGGGGACGGACAGCTTTTCCGGTTTCGTCTTCAAGATTCAGGCAAACATGGATCCGCGGCATCGCGATCGGATTTGTTTTATCCGAATCGTCTCCGGCCACTTCGAGCGCGATATGCAGGTGATCCAAACGCGCACCGGCAAAACGGTGCGGCTTTCAAACTCGCAAAAGCTTTTCGCGCGCGAGCGCGAGACTGTGGACGACGCCTACGCCGGCGACGTGATCGGCATTGTGGGCAATCACGGTTTTCAGATTGGCGACACGCTGGCGGAAGATCCTGCGATCAGCTTCGACGAAATTCCGCGTTTCCCGCCGGAGTGTTTCGCGTATCTGCGAAATCGGAACACCGCCAAGTCGAAGCGTTTTCGCGAAGGGCTGGAACAGTTGCTGCAGGAAGGTGTGGTGCAGAGCTTTTCCTTTCCGCATGCGGCACAACGGGTGCCGCTGCTGGGGGCGGTCGGTCCGTTGCAATTCGAAGTGGTGCAGGCGCGCTTGGAAGGCGAATACGGCGCGGAGGCGCAAGTAGAGACCGCGCCGTGGGAGATCGTGCGCTGGGTGCGGCGCAAAGACGGTAGCCCGATGAAGGACGACGTGACGCTTCCCACGGGGACCGCGATGGCTTTGGACGAACACGACCGGCCGGTGGCTCTTTTCCCCGATAGCTGGCCGCTGCGGTTCTTCCCCGAACGCAATCCGGATCTTGAGATGGCGGAGCTCCCTTTCGGCACCGCTTCGGAAAAGGCACCTTCGAATGGCCTCCCGTCAGCTTGACGGCTACTGGTCGAGGTTTACTTCCGGCTTCTTCATCCGACCAGTCGTTAGGCTGCGGACAGGCGGTAGGATATCTTTAAAGGTGGCGCCGTAGATGTCCCAAACCGTCAGGAACAACCCGCACACAATTGGACCGACGATGAAACCGATGGGCCCGAAGAGGAAAAGGCCACCAAGCGTTCCGACCAGGATGAGCAGGTCGGGCATCTTCGCGTCTTTTCCAACGAGGGTGGGACGCAAGACATTATCGATCGTTCCTATGACTGCGGCACACCAGATCAGGAGCAAAGTCGCGGCCAGCGTTTGCCCGGTGATATACAGGTAAATGACGCCCGGCACCCAGACGAGTGCCGCTCCGATGCCGGGAACGACCGACAACACTGTCATCATCGTTCCCCAAAACGCGGCGCCTTCGATTCCCGCCACCCAAAAGCCGAGTCCGGCTAACGTTCCCTGAATGACGCCGATGACGAGAGTGCCCTTAATCGTGGCGCGCGTGACCGACGTGAGTTGCTGCAAAACGCGGCTCTCGTCTTTGTCGTCGAGGGGCGTGTAGTAAAAGATTTTCTCCACGATCGCGTTCCCATCGCGGAGGAAATAAAACATCGCGTAAAGCATGACGAAGAGATCGAGCAGGAAGACGGCAGTGTCGGCCGTGATGCTGGAAACGCCGGCGACCAGAAGAGCGCCTGCCGCCTTCGCCGCGTTCCCGGCGCCCTCCATTAACTGCGCCTGATCGGGCACGTAGGAAGCGAGCGCGGGGAAGCGCTGCACCAGCCAGTCGTGCGCATTAAAAGTGCTGGCGGCGCCAAAATGCGCTTGCACCCAGGGGATGGCGTCATTGCTGATGTGGACCGCCTGCCTAACGACTAATCCGACAAAAGCGCTGAGCGGTCCGGCCACGAGAATAAAAAGGACCAGCAACGTCACGATCGCTCCGAGCGACGGCCGCCCGCCGACCAATCTGGTGATCCACAGGTAAAGCGGGCGGGCCAAACTGGCGAGCATTGCTCCCAGCAGGAGCGGCTTCAAAAATGGCCATGTCACCGCGAGGAAAAATCCGGACACGACCAGTACCAGGATGACCACGAATACGGTGCGAAAAGTGGTCCGGTTCATCTGGGAGCGCTCCATCGCCGAAGTATCGACGAGAAGCGGGTGGCGTCGCGGGGAATTTCGCTTGGCGTTGTCTGCGTCGGTAATC
>JBDUAH010000145.1:0-6400 GCA_040004745.1 Chthoniobacterales bacterium
GCGAGCACGATCGCGTTTTCCTTTAGCTCGATCGGCAGGATGTGATGCTGAAAAACGAAACGACTCGGGAGAACGCCGAGCGTCTGGCGATCGATCGTCTTGGCATCAATCGCCACCACCGGCACTTGGAACTGCGCCCCAATTGCATGGAGAAACCGGTTCTCATCCACCTTGCCGGAATCGAGCACCTGCGTCGTCCAGGAGCCGCCGTTCAGATTCGAGGAAAGCTCGACCGCTTCTTCGTAGGTGGGCACCCCACTGGCCACGAGGAGATCAATGAGCGACTGGCCGAGCGCGGAATTCATGTTGAGGGATGATCGCATCAGTAGGCTCAGATTCCAATCAGTCAGTGGCGTAGACAACGCCTTCCCGGCAGAGACGCGCGGTTAGGACTACCCGGTGACTGCGCGTCATCCCGAGCTGCGAAGTAATCGAAGGATCTCACCGACGCCCTTTTGAACACGCTCTCCATGTAACGACCTAGCGAACCCGTGCGAGATCGCTCGACCTTCTCCGCGGCCTAGGAGAACCGCAAAACGAGCGCGTTGGCGAGACCCTAGAACCGATCTGCTACGGCAAAAACAGCGCCCGCCGCACGGCCACATTCAAATTCCCGGTCACTCGCAAAGTGTAGTTTTTCTGCAAACGCGTAATCGCGTCACTCGTCTCGGCGCCAAAAACTCCATCAACTTCGCCGCAGTAATACCCCAGTCGACGCAAAGCCGCCTGTGCCGCTGCGACATACGCCGGATCATTCTGCAACGTCTGCGCGCCCTTCAAATAATAATGAAACCGCACCGAGTAGCGCGGCTCGAAATCCGTCGGAATCAAGATCGCGCTTTGATGCAGTTTGCCCCATTCATCTCGCGGCGCGAGACCGTCCTTGTAGATGAACGGCGCACGCAGTTCATCGGCCAAGACGCTGCCAGCGAAAACGAGGGTCAGAAATAGGCCGCTCAGGAACCTCATGAGCAATTATTTCCCCGACGGCAGCGCAGGCAGATCCGGCGGCGTTAAATCCTTCGCGTCTACGCCCGGCGGGCAATCAGGGCAGTCATCCTGATCGATTTCCGGGCCGAAGTGAGTTTTCGACTCGGATTTCGCGCGCAGTCGGGCAACGTCCGCTTTCGTTAAAGTGACCTCAGGGCGCATCAAAACAATCAGCTCCCGTCGATCCTTCGGCTTGGAGGTGTTTCGGAAAATTCCGCCAATGAGAGGAATCCGGCTCAAGACTGGAATCCCCACGGTGTCTCGCCCGACGCTATCAGTAATCAATCCTCCCAATACGATCGTCGAACAGTTCGGCGCAGACACGGTCGTCTTGATGTACCGGGTCGCGATGTTGGGGATGCGATTGTTATCGACCTGCGTGAACCCGTCCACGCTGTCCAGCTTTTGCAAGATATCGAGCGAAACCTCCTTCTCCGAATTGATCAGTGGCACCACCTCGAGCTGGAGCGCGACCTTCTTGAATTGGATGTTCGATTGCTGCGAGACATTTTGCCCGGTCAGGAGTGGTTGCGAAAGAGTGCTCACCGGAACGGGAATCTCGGTCCCGGAGGCGATGATCGCTTTCTTGTTATTGCTCGTGAAAACAGTCGGCCGCGAGATCGTGCGGAAGCGGCCAGTTGACTCCAGCGCATGTACAATCGCCGAAAGGCCGAGGGCGCCCGAGATAAAGACATTCGCGCCGCCCGATCCCGCCGTCGTGGCCGCAGCTGTCGCTAGTTGAGTGAAATCCGCCAAACTGGCGGCGTTCGCCAGTGGTGCACTAGAATTGCGAGCAAATCCCGCCGCTCCGCCCCGACCGCCTGGATTCGACGGATCAAATTTGGTAAAATTTTGAAAGTAATCCACGCCGAACTCTTCGTTATTACTCAGTCGCAGCTCCCCGATCACCGTGCTCAACGCTACCTGCGGCGCGCTCACATCCATCTCGTCGAGCAGCTTCATCACTTTCACCACTACCTCGCGGTTACCGAGAATGATGATCGTATTGGCACGCGGATCAGCCACGATCTTGGCGTTGCCAATAGTGACAGCCTGAGGTGTCGTATCGACCGCCTGGGTGGAAAGTTCTTCCGAAAAACTCTGGCCGCCGCCACCACCACTGCTGCCTGAACCAAAGTCATTTGGAGTGGGCGCCGTCCGGTTACGGTTTTGCTGCTGAGGCGGTTGATTGGGGTTTGGTACTCCGCCAGGCTGGGCTCCTGCTCCGCCGGCTTCTTCGCCCGGTTCGGTGAGAGCTTGCACGATCACGGGCAACACCGTGGCCGCCGAGATGTAACGCAGGGGCCGGGTAACCGGCTTCGCGAAATCGACATTCGCATCGAACTCTCCGATCAATCGCTTCACGAACGGCATGTTCACCGGGCGTGTGATAACGTGGATGCGATTCGTCCGAACGTCGGCAGCCATTTTGATCTTGCCGACCACGATCGAATCCTCAGTCAGCCCGGTCAGGCCGTTGAAATCGTTCACCTCGAACTGACCAGGTTGCTGCACCTGCGGCGGGATCGGCACTCCGGGGCGGACATTCCGCACCCCGGGGACGCCTGGCGTCCCGGGCGGCTGGTTCCCCTTGTCGAAGACTTCCTTCAACATGTCCACCACCTTGCTCGCATCGGCGCGCTCGAGCTTGATGAACTCGCTCACCACTTCCGCTGGCGGGATGTCCACTTGGTTAATGATGTTCACGAGGCTGCGGATGACGCTCGAGTTCTCCGTCACGAGGATGCTGGAGGATTTCGGCAGCGCCAGGAACGACGTGTAGGGCTGGGGCGGCGAGAGATATTGGCCGAGCACTTGTTGCAGCTCGGTCGGATCGGCGAAGCGGAGCTTGAAGAGGAAGCTGATCACGTGATCGCCGATCGGAATCATATCCTCGTCGGAGATAATGGGAACGCCGGCGCCGCGCGGATTTTGCCCAGTGCCGATCACCTTCACCAAGTCGCCGCCAGCGGGGACGAGCGAGTATTTATTCAGGAGCAAATTAATCTCGATAATCTTGATCGCTTCTTCGCGCGGGACCGGCTTCGCGATGAAGATGTTGACCTTGCCTTGGACGAAGTTGTCCATGATTAGCTTTTTCCCGGTCAGCGTCTCGTAAAGGCGAAGGACATCAACGACGTCGCTGTTTGGATACTGGAGCGTGACCATGTCCGGCGCGCCCGGCGGCGCTGTGGCTCCCGGCGTGACGGAGGAAGTAGGAGGCGGCAACTGCGCAAAAGCGGAGCTAGCGACGATCAGCACAATGGCCGCGAGATACAGGGGGCGAAACACGCGTTCTTATGTAGCGGGCGGGATGGCTGGGGTCAACCCTGCGGAACGAGGGGCGTTTGTTCTGGGTTGGACGGTAGGGGTTTGGCGTTCGAGGTTGGATCGCCGCTTGTGGTCAACGCGTAATCCGCAGGCTGTCCAACATTCAACCTCCAATGAAGCATTCCCGATACCTCGCAGTTTCCGTTCTTGTCGCCTTTTTATTGGATCCGTCGCCCTTCGCTTTCGCTGGTCCAAGCGAGGTCTCCCAGATCAGCACCGTCCTCCGGGCGCAGGCCGAAGCTTGGAACCGCGGCGACATTGACGGCTACATGAACGGCTACGCGCGCGATCCCGGGACGGAATTTGTCGGCGGCGATACGCTCACGCGCGGCTGGCAAACGGTGCGAGACCGTTACAAAAAGAAGTACGACACGCGAGAAAAGATGGGTGTGCTGAAATTCTCCGAATTGAGAATCACGCCTCTCGCCGGCGATGCCGCGCTCGTGACCGGCCGATGGAAGTTGACGCGGAAAATCGACAAACCGCATGGCCGTTTCACGCTTCTGTTCCGAAAACGTCCGGAAGGCTGGCGCATTGTGCACGATCACAGCTCCGCGGCGGAGAAATAGGGAGCCTTGTCATCCCAAGCCGCGAAGACGGTCGAGGGATCTCCCCAATGGAGTAGCGATTGCACGAAAAAACGGGACGCTAGGATTGCAGTGCATCCCTCCCGTTGAGCGGGCGCAATCACCAGATGCGACCGCCTTCGCGGCTCGGGATGACAGGCGCTAGCCCTTCAACCGCGCCAGGATTTTCTCGTGAATCCCATCAAACCCGCCGTTACTGAAGACAACCACTACGTCTTCCGCTTTCAGCAACGGGATCAGACGCTCCACGATGTGCGCCGCGTCCTTCTCATAAAACGCCGGCCGGCCGCACTCCGCGATCGCTTTCATCACCGCCTCCGGATCGAGCCGTTCTTCTTCCGGAATCTGATCCAGCCGGGCCACCTCCGAAATGAAAACGCCGTCCGCGAGGCTGAGCGCATCGGCGAGCGGCTGCTGCAAAACAGCGCGTCGGGTGGTGTTCGAGCGCGGCTCGAAAAGCGCCCAAAGCCGATGCCCTGGATAACGATGGCGGAGCGCCGTCAGTGTTTGCGCGATCGCGGTCGGGTGATGCCCGAAATCATCGATCACCTTCACGCCGCCGATTTCACCGCGCACTTCCTGGCGGCGCGCGATTCCTTCGAAACTGAGCAGTGCGCCGCGAATCTTCTCCAGCGATGCGCCATAGAAACGCGCCGCCGTGATTGCCATCGCAGCATTGCGCACATTGAACTCGCCGATCAACGGCACCTCGAAAGCCTCCTCGCCTAACGAGAAGTGCGATCCGCCCGAACTGTAACTCACCTCGCGAATCTTCTCTGCGCAATTCTCCGAAAACCCGATCGCCACCAGCGGCGCGGACGACTCCTTCGCCACCTCCACGCAGTTGGGGTCGTCACCATTAAAAAGAATCATCCCGTTCTGCGGCACGAGCCGAATGAGATGACGGAAACTGCGTTTGATCTGCCCGAGATTTTCAAAAATATCCGCGTGATCGAACTCGATATTGTTCACGATCAACAGCTCCGGCAGGTAATGGATGAACTTCGAGCGCTTATCAAAAAACGCGGTGTCGTATTCATCTCCCTCGATCACGAAATGCTTCGACTCGTTAAACCGCGCGCCTTGTCCGAGATTCCGCGGGATGCCGCCGATCATGTAGCTGGGGTCGAATCCCGCCTCGCTTAGGATCCAGGTCAGAAGCGCGGTCGTGGTCGTCTTCCCATGTGTGCCGGTGACGACGAGGTTGTGGCGCCCACGCAAAAAATTCTGCCGCAGCACTTCCGGCAGCGAGGCGTAGTAAAGCCTGCGATTGAGCACCGCCTCCACTTCGGGATTGCCGCGCGTCATTGCGTTTCCGATCACGATGACATCCGCATCCGTGGGGATATTCTCCGCGCGATAACCGGAGTTTAATTTTACGCCCTGCTTCTCGAGAAACGTGGACATCGGCGGATAGACGTTCTCGTCCGAACCGGTAACGGTAAATCCGCGTTCGCGCAGCGCGGCGGCTACCGCTCCCATCGCGGTCCCGCAGATGCCGAGGAAATGGAAATTGCGCGGTTCGCCAGTCACGCGGGCTTCTTTACGCGCGCAGGCGCGATTTGGCTACGGACAAAGCATCGGGTCGCGGAAAAATCTCAGCTTCGCACGGAGATTTGACGCGTCGAACTCAGTCATCCCGAGCCGCGGAGACGGTCGAGGGAGCTCTCAACCGCTCGGGCGCTTTCTTCCGACGACCGAACCATCCGTCAGATAGGTTCCCAAGAGGATCGCCGTGTGATCAATTATGAGCCGCGAGCCGAACAGGCCAATTGCATCGGCAAGATCCCTCGACCGTCTTCGCGGCTCGGGATGACTGGCTCGCGTGCACCCTCACTTCTTCGTAAACACTTCCGCCGCACTCCATGATTCATCCGGCGGGTTCTTCTCGTATTCGAGCGCACGCTCCAGATAATTCTTCGCCAGCGCGTCCTTGGGATAAGCTTCGAGAAAGCGCTCGAAAAGGATCCTGGCCGGAGTGAAATCTCGGGTCCGAAATTTCACGATCCCCTCTTCGTAAGACTCCAGCCACTTCAATAATTCCTGATCGAAGTCGTCGCCCTTCGCACAGAGTAAGGTGAAAACGGAAACCGGAATCGTTTTCCCCTTTACCTGCACCCGCGCCACGCTCCGGAGATGGAACTCGTCCCGGATCAATTCCGCCGCACTCTCACCAATTAAAAGATCCACCCCATACGTGCGGGTAAGTGCTTCGAGGCGCGAGGCCAGATTCACGGCGTCGCCGATCACGGTCAAATCGGCCCGCTCGCCAGAACCGATGTTCCCGGCGATGGCTTCGCCGTGGTTAATTCCCACGCCCATCCCCAGCGTCATCCGGCCCTCCGTTTTCCAGCCATCGTTCAATTCCTTTAAAGCGCGACGCATCCCAAGCCCGGCACGGGCGCACTCCTTCGCGTCGGCGACCGGACCGTTGCTTTGCACGTTGCCCCAGACCGCCATGATGGCGTCGCCGATGAATTTATCGAGCGTGC